>JAKADE010000150.1 GCA_021820785.1 Pseudomonadota bacterium | reverse complement strand
CGGCGCCGAGCAATGCGGTCACCATACGACCTGTTCGAAGCACGCATCGGACCGGCCGCAGACCCTCGATATCCCCGCTCGGATCCGAAGCAGAGTTCATGACGAAATACTGTCGAGTAAACATGACGCGGAACCCGAACACTCGCATCGTTGCGGATTTCAGGCACCACGCTAGGCGGGGCGCGGCAGCGGAACAATGCCTCCGCGATGCATGGAGCGTTTCTCTGCCGGAAACCGTGATCCTGAAGACGGTCGCGCCCCGCAGCGCGCGGCGACCGCCATCTTCTCTTCGGTCGAGTCCGGGCGTTCTGCCGTGTGCAAGGCCGCGTCGTGCACAGCCAGAGCCCGCCCGCGGCGTGCACGCCCCCGGGGTCAACCCGAACCCACGCTATCGACGCCGTCGATGCAGCGCGTTTCCGCAGCCAGAGAACTGCCGGTCACTGAGAATCCCGCCGCTCGGTCGGCACTGGGAATACACCGCAGCAGGCCGCGCCAATCCGCACAAGACCGCGGATCGGCACCGTCGTCGACCGGACTATGCTTCTGACGGATCCATGAAGTGGGCGAGATCGCTTTCCCTCAGGCCCTGCGCTTCTATGGCCGAGACCGATTTGATTGCGAACTCGAGAAAGCTGCGAAGCTTCAGCGGCACGAACCGCCGGCTGACATAGACCGCATACAGCGTCATGCGACGCAGCGGAAAGTCCCTGAGCACTGGCACCACGATATCCTTCACCGCGGGTTCTTCGAACAAGGTGAGCGGTAAGGGCGCAAGCCCCGTACCGGCCGCAACCGCATGCGGAATACCGGCCATGGATCGGAACCGCTGTACGATTCGCGCCGGCACCTCGATTCGGCCTTGCGGACTTTCGAACACCCATGAGTCCATGTTTCCCAACGCGATGCAATCGTGCTCGGCAAGTTCCCGGGGCGTTTGTGGTACGCCGTTGCGATTCAGGTAATCGCGTGAAGCGCCGATCAGGATGGGCAGTGATCTCAGCGGTCGGGCAATCAGCCCGGCGGGAAGCGATTTGAGATCGTCCGCCACGCGAAGTGCGAGGTCGTAGCCTTCGTCGACGAGGTCGACCATCCGGTCCTCGAACGAGATGTCGATGACGATCTCGGGGAAATGCGTCCGATATTCGGCGAGTACGCGCGCGACACGTTCGCTGGCGAACCAACTCGGACAGGTGACGCGGAGTGTGCCGCGCGGCGTCGATCCGAGGGAGCCGAGCTCCAGTTCGGTTCCCTCGAGATCTTCGAGGATGACCTTGCAACGCTCGAAATAGATGCGACCCGGCTCCGTCAGACTGAGTGAGCGACTGTTGCGATTGAGGAGGCGCACACCGAGACGCCGCTCCACGGCCATCACGTGTTTGCTCACCATGGCAGTCGATACGTCGAGCCGGTCGGCGGCAGCGACGAAGCTGCCCGACTCGACGACCTGGAGGAACACCTTGATGCCCGTGAGGGTATCCATGCGCGCACTCTACGCGCAGGTATCGGCCAGCGCCAGTTCCATCCGGCTTATGTGGCCGTGCGCCCGCCTCAGTGTCGCTAGCCGCTGCGCACCCGGTCTTCGCCCCACATCGACGCCCACACGCGCAGCGAGGAAGTCGCGGTGCCAAATGCCGGGCGACACGAACAGTTCGGGCATTTCCTGCCAAGAAACGCTCTGTCTCTGCTTTGAGTGTTCCCGGAGAAAACCCACCTCAGTAAAGTGCGCCCCGTCCTGAAGTCGCCTTGTTTGAATTGCCGAGAATGCCCATGAGCAACACCAATACAGCGCGTTTCGTTCTTCCGGCTATCGTCGCCGCATCACTCAGCGCGTGCGCGGTCGGCCCGACCTTCAGAGCACCAAGTATTGCGGCGCCGAACGGGTATCGGGCGCCGCATACCTCCGCGCATCTCGGATCGCGCGCTGCGCCGGCCGCCAGCCGTTCGGCCGCGCGTTCATATGCGCAGCACCTCGTCCTGGGCCGCAATCCCTCTGCCGAGTGGTGGAGCTCGTTCCACTCCCCGGCGCTGAATGCGCTGGTCGCCTCTGCGGTGGCTCACAATCCCTCGCTCGTCGCAGCAAGGGCACGTGTGGCGGCTGCTCGGGAGCTCGTACGGGCGGACGCGGGCCGGCTTGACCCGCAAGTGAGCTTCATCGGTGGCGCGGGGCGGCAGAAGGTAGGCAGTGAGCAGCTCGGCTCGCTCCACAACCCAGCCTTCAGTTACGTAGCCGCAGGGGCTGCGGTCAGCTATACGCTCGATTATGTGGGCGGTATCGCGCGCTCGGTGGAGGAGCGGCGTGCGCTGGCCACCTACCAGCGATGCGAGGCTCGCGCTGTATACCTCTCGCTAACGGGAAGCGTGGTGCGAGAGGCCCTGCAGGCTGCGGCTGCGCGCACCGAGCTTCGCGCTGTCGCCGAGCTTCTCTCCGAAGACCGCCGCAATCTCGTGCTCGTACGCAGCGCATTTCGCGCCGGTTCAGTTTCCCGCGTCGATGTGGTTTCGGCCCAAAGCCAGCTCGCAGCGGATGAAACGCTGCTGCCAGCGCTTCGCCAGCAGCTCGCCGTCGCCCGGCATGCGCTCGCAGTTCTGACGGCACGCTTCCCGGCACAGTGGCAACCTCCGGCGCTCGCCCTGAGTCAACTGACGCTGCCACGGCGCATTCCTCTCTCGCTCCCCTCCTCGCTGGTGCAGCGCCGGCCCGACATCCTGGCCGCCGAAGCGCAGCTTCATGCCGCCACCGCCGCGGTGGGCGTGGCGACGGCGAATCTGTACCCGCACATCACCCTCACCGCCGCGGGCGGCTGGCAGGGCCTCGTAGGCCAAGCGCTGTTCGAGCGTTCGAACGCCGCCTGGTCGCTGCTCTCCGGGCTGACTGCTCCGCTGTTTGACGGCGGCAGTCTGCGCGCCGAACGCCGGGCGTCGCTCGATCGTCTGCGGGCAAGCGCTGCAGACTATCAGGCGGTCGTGCTCGAGTCGTTCGGCCAGGTCGCCGATGCGCTTGACGCGCTGCAGCACGACGCCGAGATGGTCTCGGCGCAATCGAACGCACTACAAGCTGCGCGGGCCCGCGTCGCACTCACGCGCGAAAGCTACCGCGCCGGCAAGACCGGAATTCTGCAGGTCCTGGACGCCGAGCGGCAGCGTTTGAGCGCCCGCCTGGGCGTGCTGCGAGCCGAAGCGCAGCAGTACTACGACACCACGCAACTCTATCTCGCGCTCGGCGGGAGCGCACCTCAGGAGGCATCATGAGCTCTTCACAGTCCGAATCGATCACTTCCCTCGACGAAGCGAGTCCCGTGGAAACATCTGCATTGCGGCGCGATGCCCCGCGCGAGGCGCCGGAAGTCGTGGATGAGCGGGCCCCTGCTGCGGCCAACCAGCCTGAGTTGCCGCGCTCACCGGGTCAGCAGCGGCTGCGTCTGGTGCTGTTCCTCCTGCTGCCGATCGCGCTCATCGGCGCCGGATTCTGGTACGTCTACGGCGGCCAGGTCATGTCGACCGACGACGCATTCGTGAATGCGCAAAAGGTCGGCATCTCCACCGACGTATCGGGGATCGTCGCGGCCGTCGAGGTGCACGACAATCAGCAGGTGGATGCCGGGCAGGTTCTCTATCGTCTCGATCCGCTGCGCTTCCGGATTGCCCTTGAGCGGGCCGAAGCCGACCGGGCCGAGATCGCGCTCTCCCTGAGGGCGATGCAGCGTGACTACCGGAGAATGCTGGCTGAGGCGGCGGCGGCCCGGGCCCAGGTAAAGCTTGATGACACCAATTACGCCCGAGCGGTTCGGTTGCTCGCCAACGGGGTCGAATCGCGGGCCGATTACGATCAGACGCGTTTCCGGCTGCGGGCCGATCGGGATCGACTGGCGGCGCTGCGCGAACAGGCGACCGTTCAGCTCGCCAAGCTCGATGGCGACGCGAGTCTCCCCGTGACCCGCTGGCCGCTGTACCGGCAGGCCGAGGCGCGGGTCGCCGAAGCGCGCCGCGAGCTTAGGCACACTGTGGTCCGTGCGCCGTTTGCAGGCGTGGTGACCGATGTGTCTGCCATCGCGCCCGGCACGTATCTGGCAGCCTCGGCCACGGCGTTCTATCTCGTCGATACCCATGACTTGTGGGTGGAAGCGAAGCCGAAGGAAACGCAGCTGACTTACGTGCGACCGGGTGAGCCGGCTACGGTGACCGTCGATACGTATCCGAACGCGAAGTGGCAGGGCACCGTCGAAAGTGTCAGCCCGGCGACAGCGCAGGAGTTCTCACTCCTGCCCGCCCAGAACTCGAGCGGCAATTGGGTGAAGGTCGTGCAGCGCGTGAAGCTTCGCGTCCGCCTCGATGCCAGCGAGAAGCGCATGCCGCCGCTTAGCGCTGGAATGAGCGCCGAGGTCGAAATCGATACCGGTCACGCGCGTGGCGTGCCGCACTTCCTCACCCATCTCTTCTGAAGGTGTCCCATGGAATCCGACGGCATACTGGGCGGGGTCGGCAATCGCGGGGCGATCACGGTCTGCGTGATCCTGGCGACGCTGATGCAGGCGCTCGACAGCACGATCGCGAACGTCGCGCTGCCTTACATGCAAGGTAGTCTCGCGGCCAGCCAGGATCAGATCAGCTGGGTGCTCACTTCCTACATCGCCGTGGCGGCGATCATGACTCCCCCGGCGGGATATCTCACGGCGCGCTTCGGCCTCAAGCGGGTGTTTCTCGTGTCGGTCGCGGGGTTTACCGTCGCCTCGATGCTCTGCGGCATCGCCGGCTCGCTGACCCAGATCGTGGTGTACCGCATGCTGCAGGGCGCATTCGGTGCGGCGCTCGTGCCGCTCTCTCAGTCCGTGCTGGTGAGCATCTATCCGCGGGAGCGCCACGGCTTCGCGATGGCGCTGTTCGGCTTCGGCATCATGGTCGGCCCGGTGCTCGGCCCGGTCCTCGGCGGCTGGCTTACCGAGAGCTACAGCTGGCGCTACGTGTTCTACATCAACCTGCCGCTCGGTGTGCTGTGTTTCCTAGGCATGGCCGCGTTCCTCCCGAGCCCGAAACCCACCGCCGGCGCAAGGCTGGACTGGTTCGGCTTCGGCACATTGAGCGTCGCGATCGGTGCACTGCAGATCTTCCTTGATCGGGGCGAGACCAAGGACTGGTTCGGTTCCTGGGAGATCGTCATGGTGGCCGCAATCGTCTGCGCGGCCCTCTATCTCTTCCTGGTCCACACGTTTACCACCCGGCGTCCGTTCATCAGGCCGAGTCTGTTTCGCGATCGCAACTTCACTGCCGGCGTGATCTTCATCGCCATCCTCGGGCTGACCTATTACGCCTCGATGTTCCTGCAGCCGCCGTACTTTCAGCGCCTGATGAACTACCCCGTGCTCACTGCCGGCCTGGTGATGGGACCACGCGGGGTGGGCTCGATGATCGCCATGCTTCTCGTCGGCCGACTGATGGGGCGGCTGAACAACCGAGTGCTGCTGGCGATCGGTCTCGCGATGCTCGGATGGTCGTTCTATGCCATGACCGGCTGGACGCCGGCCGTTTCGATCAGTGAGGCGATCTTCGTTACGGTGGTTCAGGGCGTCGGACTCGGCTTTCTGTTCGTACCGCTGAACGCGATCGCACTCTCGACGCTCTCGGCCGAGGACCGCACGAGCGGTGCGGGAGTATTCAATCTCTCGCGCAACATCGGCTCGAGTGTCGGAATCTCGGTGGTCAGCGCGCTCATCACCCGGAACACGGAGATCAACCACGCACATCTCACCCAGTACGTGACCGCAGCCCGTCATGCGCTTGGCAGTCCGGGAATCGCACACTATCTCGATCCCCTGAGCGCCAGGGGCCGAGCCGCACTCGACGCCCTGATCACCCAGCAGGCTCAAATCATTGCCTTCATCGACGACTACAAGCTGCTGCTCCTCGCGACGCTCGCGGCAATCCCCCTGCTGCTCATGTTCAAGCGATCTTCAAGTGTCAGCCCGGAACACATCACCCTGGGGGAGTGAGCGGCAGTGCGCGCCGCGGGATTGCCCTGGTTCGCCCTGCATGATTCGACCGGCGGATAGCGAATCGACGTGGCATATCGGATGTGTTCGGGAGCACCGCATAGAAATGTTTGTCTCCCGCGTGCTACCGCGCTCATGGGGGGCTCGGCCTCCCGCTCGCGGCGTTCAGGTGCCGAGCCTCGGTGGATATGGGATCTGTCTCCCTCTGGCTGTCCTGCAGCGACACAGACCGCATAGCGATCTCGAGGTCGACCGCGGTCCGCGGCTCGATGTCATCGCCCGGGAATTGATCTACACCGCGACAGCGCTGCGTGCGGGGGCGTGCCGCTCAGCCGAGCGTGGCGCCGACCCGCAGTGCGCTTCAAGACGGGAGGTTTTCGCCGGGGCGGCCGGGGTACAGAGGACTTGGGGAAGAGGATCCAGCGCATCGCCGACCCTGTGGCAGGCCACTCGATTGCCTGAATGCCCCCATTCCCACCGCGAGCGGCCCAGCGAGGACGTCGGCGTGGATGCTGGGGTCGGAATTCTCAGCCGGCGGTGCCGCGAAAACTCGCCGATCGACTGGAACGGCCACCGATCGCCGCAACGACGCTCGGAGTGCACCGTCAGCGACGGGGTTCTGCAGGCAAATATCGCGTACTTTTGCCGTACTTTGGAGGACGCGAAGCGCTAAGTACTTGATTTTATGGTGGGCGGTACTGGGATCGAACCAGTGGCCCCTGCCGTGTGAAAGCAGTGCTCTACCGCTGAGCTAACCGCCCATCCCTCGAGGGACGGCAAGTCTATCCACGAAGGCTGCCGGACGCAACGACC
>JAKADE010000149.1 GCA_021820785.1 Pseudomonadota bacterium | reverse complement strand
TCACCGGGCAGACCTGGTTCGCGGGATTGCCGTTTTACGTCGATCCGCGCGTGCTCATCCCGCGCTCCCCGATCGCCGAACTGATCGAGCGGCGCTTCGCGCCGTGGCTCGACGCGCGGCGGATCACGCGGGTGCTCGACATGGGGTGCGGCTCGGGTTGCATCGCCATCGCCTGCGCCAAGGCGCTGCCCTGGGCGCAGGTGGACGCCGCGGACATCTCCGCCGAGGCGCTCGAGGTCGCCGCGCGCAACGTGCGCCGGCACCGGCTCGGGCGGCGGGTGCATCTGGTGCAGTCCGATCACTTCAGCGCCCTGCGCGCCGCGCGCTACGACCTGATCGTGTCGAATCCGCCGTACGTCGGGACGCGCGAGTTCGCGGCGCTTCCGCCGGAGTACCGGCACGAGCCGGCGCTTGCGCTGAAGTCCGGCCGCGCCGGGCTCGACTCGGTGCGGGTGCTGCTCGCCGAGGCGCGAGCGCATCTGCGGCCCGGCGGGGCACTCATCGTCGAGGTCGGCAATACCGAGCGTGCGCTCGAGCGGGCGTTCCCGCAGCTGCCGTTCCTGTGGCTGCAGTTCGAGCGCGGTGGCGGCGGGGTGTTTCTGCTCGGGGTCGAGCAGTTGCCGGCCGACGGCGCGGCGCGCCCCCGGCGCGCAGGCGCATAGTACACTTCGGGCACCCGCGCCCGGCCCGGACGGATTGGACGTGTGCCGCGGTGCCGCGCGGCGCAAGCAGAGGCCTGTGATGTCCGGTAACACCTTCGGCAGACTGTTCACGGTGAGCACGTTCGGCGAGAGCCACGGTCCGGCGCTCGGCTGCATCGTCGATGGCTGCCCGCCCGGACTCGAACTGACCGAGGCGGATCTGCAGGGCGACATCGACCGGCGGCGCACCGGTACCTCGCACTTCGTCAGCCAGCGGCGCGAGAACGATCAGGTACGCATCCTCTCGGGCGTGTTCGAAGGGCGCACCACCGGCACGCCGATCGGCCTGCTGATCGAGAACTCCGATGCGCGCTCGCGCGATTACGAGAAGATCAAGGACCGGTTCCGGCCCGGACACGCCGATTACACGTATCAGCACAAGTACGGCCTGCGCGATTACCGCGGCGGCGGGCGCTCCTCGGCGCGTGAGACGGTGATGCGCGTGGCGGCCGGGGCCATCGCGCGCAAATATCTGGGTGAGCGTCTCGGGGTGCGCATCTACGGCTATCTCAGCCAGATCGGCTCGCTCGTCCTTGAACCGCGCGACCCGCCGTTCGCCTACCGCAACCCGTTCTTCTGTCCCGACCCGGCGCGCATTGCTGAACTCGAGGCGCTGCTGTGGGAGCTGCGCTCGGCAGGCGACTCGGTCGGCGCGCGCGTGACGGTGGTGGCCTCGGCGGTGCCGCCGGGACTCGGCGAGCCGGTGTTCGAGCGGCTCGATGCCGACATTGCCGCGGCGCTGATGAGCATCAACGCCGTGAAGGCCGTCGAGATCGGCGCGGGCGTGCAGGCGGCCGCGCAGCGCGGCAGCGAGCATCGCGACGAGCTGACTCCGGAGGGTTTCCTCAGCAACCACGCCGGCGGCATTCTCGGCGGAATTTCCTCCGGCCAGGACGTGATCGCGCACCTGACGCTCAAACCGACCTCCAGCATTCAGGTCCCGGGCCGCACCATCGACCTCGATGGCCGGCCGGTCGAGGTCGTCACGACCGGCCGGCACGATCCGTGCGTGGGTCTGCGCGCCACGCCGATCGCGGAGGCCATGCTCGCGATCGTCCTGATGGACCACTACCTCAGGCACCGTGCCCAGAATGCCGATGTGCGCTGTGCCACGCCGGACATTGCGCGGCGCGGCAGCCCCGGTTGAGGGGTGGCGGGGCGGGGCGGATCGGTGAGTCTACGAAGCACGACACAGTTTGCCGGTCCAGAATGAGTAAAGATCGGCCGGCAAGCGAGGTGGCAAGCCGCCCCTGCCGGTGCGAGCCGGCTTGGGGGTGCGAACCGATTTAAGTTATATTGCCGCCCGTGCCGGATGTGATCGCGAAAAGCGACCATCCGCTTGTTTTTATAAGGGGTTTGTCTTACCGATGCCGTTCGGGGTGTGGTCAATGATCGCCAAACGCTCAAGTCTGGTGATGGCGCTGCTGCTGGCGTTGCCGCAAGCGGCGCTGGCTCTGGGCCTCGGGACTATTCATTTAAAGTCGCATCTCGACCAGCCGCTGGACGCGCGCATCGATTTGCTCGAGTCCACCCCGGGGGCACTGCAGAGCCTCACGGTGCGGCTCGCATCGCGCGCCACGTTCGCCAAGTATCACCTGCCATGGCCGTCCTACCTCGACGGGGCCCGGATCAAGGTCGAGCACGCGGCCGGCGGGCGCATCGTGCTGCACCTCACCTCGAACCTCCCGGTCACCGACCCGATTCTCACCCTGCTGGTGAAGGCCAGCTGGGATCGCGGCGTGCTGTTCCGCGAGTACACGATCCTGCTGAACCCGCCGGTGTACGTGCCGAGTGCGACGGAGCCGCGCCACGTCGCGATCGCCGCGCCGGTGGTGGGCAACGCGCCGCGCACCGGGGCCCTGCCGCAGGCGAGCGCACCGGCTTCCGTGGCCGCTCCGGCCGGCCCGTCCGTGAGCCTGCCGAGCTCGGTGCGCGTACGCCCCGGCGAGACCCTCTCGGGGATCGCCAGCCACCTCAGCGGTGGCGGCATGGATTCGACGCCGACGCGCCAGTGGATGGTGGCCATCTATCAGCTCAATCCGCAGGCATTCGCGAACAACATGAACGTGCTGCGCGCCGGTGCGGTGCTGCGCATCCCGGCAGCGAGCGCCGCGCAACAGGTGGCCCCGTCGGCCGCATGGCGCACCGTGAGTCGCCAGGACAGTGCCTGGCGTGCCGGACAGAGCGGCAGTGCCGGTCGGCTGCGGCTCGTCGCGCCGAGCGGTCCTGCGGCGGCCGGTACCGGCCCGGGCGCCTCGGCGGCCGTCGGTGCCCTGCAGTCGCAGGTGCGGACGCTGAAGCAACAGCTGGCGCAGGAGAAGCGCCTGGTGCAGGTCAAGAGTGCGGCGCTCGCGGCACTGCAGGCGCAGGTCGCCGCCGGCAAGGCCGCGCCGCCGGCTGCGCCGCCGCACACCGCAGCGCCGGTGCGCTCGCCGGCGCTGCACGGACCGATGAAGTTGCACCCGCCGCAGCCGATTCCCGCTGCGGTGCACACGGCGCCCCCGAGTGCGCTCGGTCAGATGGTGCGCCGGTACTGGTGGGCGCTCGTGGCGCTGGTGGCGCTGCTGATCGCCTACGGTCTGGCGCGCGTGCTGCGCGGCCGGCGCGAGTCGGCCGCCAATGATCTGCTGAGCGAATCGGCCGACGGCGGCTTCGCGGGCGCAGGCCATGCGGGCGGTCCGATCGAACCGCAGGGCGGGGCGCGTCACGACGATGCGATCGACGTGCGCGAGACGACGCACGAGCAGCCGCGCCTGGTGATGCACGATGCCGCGGCTCCGGTGGTGGCGACGCATGTCGCGGCCGACCAGACCATGAGCAGCGAGACGGCGCTGAACCTCGAGCAGGGCGACCCGCTCGCCGAGGCGGATTTCCACATGGCGTACGGCCTGTACGATCAGGCGGCCGATCTGATCCGCATCGCCATCCAGCGCGAGCCGCAGCGGCACGATCTGAAACTCAAGCTCCTCGAAGTCTTCTTCGTCTGGGGCAACAAGGAGCAGTTCGTCGAACTGGCGCACGAGCTGGCCGATTCGCGCGAGCAGGCGCCGGCCGGCGAATGGGACAAGGTCGTCATCATGGGACGGCAGCTCGCCCCGGACGATCCGCTGTTTGCAGGCTCCGAGGTGAGCGGCGCGGCGGCCCAGGGCGTCGATCTGGACCTCGAAGGGGGCCAGGGCCGGGTGGATTTCGATCTGATGGGCGGCGCGGTGCCGGGTGCTGCGACCCCGGGCAGCACCGGCAATACCGGCGCCTTCGATCTGGATATCGGCGCGGCCCTCGGGGAAGATCTGCCCGGGGATACGGTCGCGGGCGACGAACTGAACGACTCGTTCCCGGACCTGGAAGCGACCGGGTCGGAAACCGGCGTGACCCAGGAGATGGCCGAGCATCCGTTCGAGTCCGAGCCGTCCTTCGAGCCGGTGGAGCCGACGGTCGAGCAGCCCGCGCTGCATGCGGCCGGCCAGGCCGCGCTGCGCGAGAAGGTCGAGGCGCTGAGCCAGGGCTCGGAACGGACTGCAGAGCTCGCGATCGACGATCTGGGTCTGGACCTCGGCGCATTTGAGACCACGGTCCAGCCGGGGCTGGGCGCGGACGCACCGACGATGGTCGCGGGCCTCGACGAACATTCACGCGAGATGCTCGCGCGGGCCGGCGAAGCAGACCCCGGCGAGTCGCCGGCCGCGCCGGAATCCACCGGCACCACCAGCGCCTGGCAGATTGATGAGCGGGAGCTCGAGAGTCTGCTCGGCGATGAGCCGTCGGCGGCGCGCGATACCTCTGAGACATCGCGCCTGAGCGCGCTCGATGCTGCGGACGTGGACTTCGACCTCGGCGGGTCGCCCGAGCCGAAGCCTACGGGCGGCAACGGTCTGGATTTCGACATCGGTACGGCCACGTTCGCCCATACGGACGTCGGCGCAATGGGTGAAGGCCCGACCGGCGAGAATGCGGCGCTCGGGGAGTTCGAGCCTGTGACCATGAGCGAGGTGGGCACCAAGCTCGATCTGGCCCGGGCCTACATGGACATGGGTGATCCGGAAGGGGCGCGCAGCATCCTGGAGGAAGTGATGCACGAGGGCTCCGATGCCCAGCGTCAGGAGGCCGGGCGCCTGCTGGAGTCGCTGCCCGGCTGATGCCTCGCGTCGCGGTCGGACTGCAGTACCAGGGGGGCGCCTACGCCGGCTGGCAACACCAGCCGTCCAGTCCGAGCGTGCAGGGCTGTCTGGAGGCGGCCCTGGGCAAGATCGCCGATGAGCCGGTCAGCCTCACCTGTGCAGGCCGCACGGACGCCGGCGTGCACGCCCGAGGCCAGGTCGCTCACTTCGACACCCGCGCCGTGCGCACGCTGCGCGCGTGGCTGCTCGGCGCCAACAGCGAGCTGCCGCCCGACATCAGCGTCTCCTGGGTGCGGCCGGTGCCCGAACACTTTCATGCGCGCTATTCGGCCGAGGCACGCACCTACCGTTACCTCGTCCTGAACCGCCGCGCCCGTTCGGCACTGTTCGCGCGCCGGACCACCTGGGTCCATCGGCCGCTCGATGCCGCGGCGATGGCGCAAGCGGCCGGGATGCTTCAGGGCGAGCACGACTTCAGCGCGTTTCGGGCCGCGGAGTGCCAGGCGAAGTCCCCCATCCGCCGCCTCGAGCGGCTCACCGTCGAGCGTCGCGGCGACTGGCTGATCATTGAGGCGACCGCCAACGCATTCCTGCATCACATGGTGCGCAACATCGCGGGGCTGCTGATCGCGGTCGGCAAGGGAGACGCGCCGCCGCAGTGGGCCGCGCAGGTGCTCTCGGGACGCGACCGGCGCTGCAGCGCCGCGACGGCACCGGCGGCCGGGCTGTACCTGTGGTCGGTGCGCTACCCCGAGGCGTTCGCGCTGCCGCCGCCGCCCGACGGGCCTGACCTGCGCTGATCGGCTATCATCCGTCCCAGGTCCTCTGGCGGATGCCCTATGTCCTGGTTTGAGAAAATCATGCCCTCGCGGATCAAGACCGAACGGCGCACCCGTTCGGTACCCGAGGGCCTGTGGATCAAATGTCCGGTCTGTGACGCGGTGCTGTACCGCGCCGAACTGGAGCGCAACCTGTATGTCTGCCCGAAGTGCGCGCACCACATGCGCATCGGTGCGCGCGAGCGGCTGGAGACCTTCCTTGATCCGGGTACCGGGGTGGAGCTGGCCGCCGGGATCACGCCCGAGGATCCACTGAAGTTCCGCGACAGCAAGCGCTACAAGGACCGCCTGGCGCAGGCGCAGAAGAACACCGGCGAGGCCGATGCGCTGGTGGTGATGGCCGGAGCGCTCGAGGGGCTCGCGCTGGTCGCCTGCGCTTTCGAATTCCAGTTCCTCGGCGGTTCGATGGGCTCGGTGGTCGGGGAGCGCTTCAAGCGCGCGGCCGATCACTGCCTCGCCGAGCGCACGCCGCTGGTGTGTTTCACGGCGAGCGGCGGGGCGCGCATGCAGGAGGCGCTGTACTCGCTGCTGCAGATGGCCAAGACCTCTGCTGCGCTCGCGCAGATGCGCCGTGCGCGGCTGCCGTTCATTTCCGTCATGACCGATCCGACCACCGGCGGCGTGTCGGCGAGTCTGGCGATGCTCGGGGACCTCAACCTCGCCGAGCCGCGCGCGCTGATCGGCTTCGCCGGTCCGCGCGTCATTCAGCAGACCGTGCGCGAGACGCTGCCCGAGGGATTCCAGCGCAGCGAGTTCCTGCTCGAACACGGCGCGCTCGACATGATCGTCGATCGCCGCGAGATGCGTGCGCGCATCGGCTCGGTGCTGCGGCTGCTGCTGAAGAAACCCGCGGTCGCCGCCTGAGGTCGCGGCGCGCCGCCGGGGCCGCATCGTCGAGGCACCCGTGAGCGATTCACTCGAGCATTGGCTGGCGCGCCAGCAGGCGGCCCATCCCCACAGCATCGACCTCGGCCTCGAGCGCGTGGGGGCCGTGGCGCGCCGCCTCGGCCTCGACCGGCCGGCGGCGACCGTGATCACCGTGGCCGGCACCAACGGCAAGGGCTCGACGGCGGCGCATACCGAGGCTTTGCTGCTCGACGCCGGCGCGTCCGTCGGACTGTTCACCTCGCCGCATTTCATCCGATACA
>JAKADE010000148.1 GCA_021820785.1 Pseudomonadota bacterium | reverse complement strand
TGGCGCAGGGCACGCCCGCCGAGGTGCGCGCGCGTGCGCCGCAGCGCGCGGACTTCGAGCCGACGATGGAGGACGCCTTCATCGCCGTGATCGAACAGGCGCGCGCCGCCGAGGCCACGGCGGGGGAGGCCTGAGTCATGCAGCGGACATCGTCAAGCGAGCTGCGGGCGCGCCTCGGCCGCATCGGCACGCTGGTGCGCAAGGAGTGGCGGCAGATGATCCGCGATCCGGCCAGTATCGCCATGGGCGTGGTGCTGCCGGTCATCCTCATTCTGCTGTTCGGCTACGGGCTGTCGCTCGATGTGAAGAATGTTCCGATCGCAGTGCTCAATCAGGATGGCTCCGGGCTCGCCGGCAGCTTGATCGGCCGGCTGCAGCTCTCGCCGTACTTTGCCCCGCGCGGCGTCAGCTCGCTGCACCAGGCCGAGCAGCTGCTCCTTCGCGGGCGCGTCTCGGCCATCTTCACCGTGCCGCCGCTGTTTGCGCGGCAGGTGCGCAGCGGCGGGGCGAGCGTGCAGCTGATCGTCTCCGGCGCCGATGCCAACACCGCACGCATCATCGAGGGCTACGTCACCGGCGTCGTCGAGGCCTGGTCGGCAGGGCGCGCCCCCGGGCTCGCCGGACCGGTGCAGATCCAGAGCCGGTTGTGGTTCAACGCCGCCAACGACAGCCGATATTTCCTCGTCCCGGGCCTGATCGTGCTGGTGATGACGCTGATCGGAGCGTTTCTCACCGCAATGGTGGTGGCCCGCGAGTGGGAGCGCGGCACCTTCGAGGCGCTGTTCGTCACGCCGGTGCGCGGCACGGAAATCCTGCTCGGCAAGACCATCCCGTACTTCGTGCTCGGCATGGCGGGTCTCGTGTTGTGCGTGCTCGCCGGACGCTTCCTGTTTCACGTGCCGGTGCGCGGTTCGGTGGCGGTGCTGTTCGCCGGCTCGGTGCTGTACGTGCTGGTGGCACTCGGCATCGGCCTGCTGATCTCCTCGGCGTTCAAGAACCAGCTGGTTGCGAGCCAGGTGACGCTGCTCGCCACGTTCATGCCCGCCTTCATGCTCTCGGGGCTGCTGTTCGACCTGCGCAGCATGCCCGCGGCGGTTCGCGTGGTCACATATCTGCTGCCGGCCCGTTATTACGTGGCATTGTTGCAGACGACGTTTCTCGCCGGCGATGTCTGGGCCGTGATCGTGCCGAATGCGCTCGCGCTGCTCGCCATGCTCGGTGCGCTCGCGTTCGCGCTCGGTGCCATCACCCGCAAGAGGCTCGCCTGAATGCTTCCGCTGACACTGCGGCGCATTGTGGCGCTCGCCCGCAAGGAGCTGCTCGCGGTGCTGAAGGACCGGCGTACGCGGCTCAGTCTGCTGGTGCCGGTGCTGGTGCAGACCCTCGTGTTCGGCTATGCGGCCAGTTACGATCTGAACCGGGTGCCGTACGTGCTGTTCGCCCGCGACTCGGGCGAGGCGGCAAGTGCACTCATCGCCCGCTTCGACGGGACCGGACTGTTCCGGCGGGTCGCCACGGTGACCCGCGAGCGGGATCTGCGCGCCGCGATCGATGCGCGGCGCGCGCTGCTCGCGATCAGCATTCCACAGGATTTTTCGCGGCGGCTCGCCGCCGGTCGGCCGGCCGAGGTGCAGCTGATCGCCGACGGACGCAATTCCAACACTGCGAATACTGCGCTCGGCTACGCGCAGGCGGTCATCTCGGCATTCAATGCGCACTGGCGTGCCGAGCACGGCGCACCGCCGCCACCGGTGCGTCTGCTCACACGGGCATGGTTCAACCCGAATCTCGTGACGCGCTGGGCCATGGTTCCGGGTCTGATCGGTACGCTGACGCTGCTGCAGACTCTGCTGCTCACCGCGATGTCGGTGGCGCGGGAGCGAGAGCAGGGCACATTCGATCAGCTGCTCGTTACCCCGATGCGTCCGGCGGAGATCATGGCCGGCAAGGCGTTGCCGGCGATGCTGATCGGCATCACGCAGGCGAGCGGTGTGCTGCTGGTGGCGCAGCTGTGGTTTCGTATCCCGTTCGAGGGATCCTTCGCTGTCCTTTACGGCGGACTCGTACTGTTCGTGCTCGCGGCTGTGGGCATCGGGCTGGTAGTCTCCGCACTGTCCTATACGATGCAGCAGGCGATGCTCTACTCGTTCGTGCTGCTGATGCCGTTCACGCTGCTCTCGGGCCTGACCACCCCGATCGCCAATATGCCGCGTGTTCTGCAGTACTTCACTCGGATCAACCCGCTGCGCTACGCTATCGACATCGCCCAGCGGGTGTATCTGGAGGGCGCAGGTCCCCGGCTGCTGCTGCCGGATCTGTGGCCCCTGGCGCTGATGGCCGTGGTCACGCTCAGCGCCGCTTCGTGGATGTTCCGTCATCGACTGCAATGACCACCGTGACACAGAAATAGGGATTGCCGTATGCCCCGCTTCACCTCCATCCGTTCCCCGGGCGCACTGGCCGCCGCTGCCGCGCTGCTGCTTGGCGGCTGTGCCGTCGGGCCGAACTTCGTCAGGCCCAAGGGCCACGTTCCGGCGCACTGGTCGGCGACCGCAGAGCGCAACGGCACCGAGGGCGCCTCGCACGTCAGCACGCGCGAGCCGGCGAGCATCGCCTGGTGGACCGAGTTCCACGATCCGCTGCTCAGCACGCTGGTGCGCCAGTCGGCTGCGCAGAACCTGGACGTGCGCGAGGCGGTGCTGCGGGTGCGCGAGGCGGAGGCGCAGACCCAGGTGCTCTCCGGGGCGCTCTGGCCGAGCCTTTCGGCCAACGCCTCGTGGAGTCGTCAGCGGGTGAGTACCAACACGCCGAACGGCTTCCTCTTCAGCGGCAGGTTTCCCGGACTGCCGCCAAGCATCACCAACCCGTACAACCAGTATCAGCTCGGGCTCGGACTGTCCTGGGGACTTGACCTGTTCGGCGGCACGCGCCGGGCGGTCGAGGCTGCCAATGCGCAAACCGAGGCTGCGGTATACGATGCGCGCGGCGTGGCGCTCACCATGGCGAGCGATGTGGCGCAGACCTACATGGAGCTGCGCGGGGCGCAGATGCGCAAAGCGATCCTCGAGCGCACGCTCGCGACGCAGCGCGCGCTGCTGAAACTGACGCGCGACCGTTATGACGCCGGTCTGACTTCCAACCTCGATGTGCAGAACGCCGCCACGGAGCTCAATACCACCCGCGCGCAGCTGCCGATCGCCAATGAGCAGATCACGCTCGACATCAACCAGCTGAGCAAGCTCATGGCCCGTCCGCCGGAGGCGCTGCGTGCCGAGCTGGTGCACGCGAGGCCGGTGCCGCCGGTGCCGCCGGTGGTGCCGATCGGCCTGCCGTCCGATCTGCTGCGCCGCCGTCCGGACATTCTTGCCGCGGAGGCCAACCTGCACGCCGCGACCGCCGAGATCGGTGTGGCAGTCTCGGAATTCTTCCCGCGCATCACGCTCACGGCCGGCGGCGGCTTTCAGTCCCAGGGGCTGAGCCAGCTCGTCGATACGGCGAGCCACTTCGCGAGCTTCGGTCCGGCAATCGACCTGCCGATCTTCGAGGGCGGGCGCATCCGCGCCACCGTGCACCTGCGGCGGCTGCAGGCCAAGCAGGCGGCCGTGGCGTATGCGCGCACGGTGCTCAATGCGCTGAATCAGGTCGAGGATACGCTTGCCGCCTACGGCGCCGATCAGCGCCAGCGCGTGGCGCTCGAGGCGGCCGTGCGCTCGAGCCGCAACGCCCTCGCGCTGGCCCGTCAGCGCTACACCAGCGGCGTCGCCAACTTCATCGTGGTGCTTGATGCGGAGCGCACCGAACAGCAGAGCGAGCTGGCGCTGGCGAGCGCCACGACGGCCGTGTCGCTGGATCTGGTCCGTCTGTACAAGGCGCTGGGCGGCGGTTGGCAGAGCACGCACCTGATGGCCGCGGGGCGCACCGCCCGGCACGACTGAGCGCAGGGGCGCGAGCGCTGCGATGAACCGCCGATGAGGAGCAAACGATGAGCGAACCCTTCGAGACGATCAGTCAGCACCGCTGCTTCGGCGGCACCGTCGGCTTTTACCGTCACCAGTCAGCGAGCACGCAGAGCGCGATGCGCTTTGCGGTGTTCACGCCGCCGCAGGCGGCGCGCGGGGCGGTGCCGGTTCTGTATTACCTCGCCGGCCTGACCTGCACCGAAGAGACGTTCATGATCAAGGCGGGCGCGCAGCGCATGGCCGCCGAGCTCGGCGTGATGCTGGTCGCACCGGATACCAGCCCGCGCGGACTGAATCTGCCCGGGGAGAGCGCCTCATGGGACTTCGGCGTCGGCGCCGGGTTCTATCTCGATGCGACCGAGGCGCCCTGGTCGAAGCATTTTCGCATGTACAGCTACGTCACCGAGGAACTGCGTGCCCTGATCAGTGCGCATTTTCCGGCCGATCCGGCCCGCACGGGCATCTTCGGCCACTCCATGGGCGGTCACGGGGCGCTCGTGCTCGGGCTGCGCAACCCGCAGATCTATCGCTCGATCTCGGCGTTCGCGCCCATCAGCGCGCCGCGTCAGTGCCCGTGGGGACAGAAGGCCTTCACCGGCTATCTCGGCCCCGATCACGGCCAGTGGGCCGAGTACGACGCCACCGAGATCGCCGCGCGGGTGCAGGACGGGGCGCACCGCACGGCGCTGCTGGTCGATCAGGGGCTCGCCGACCCGTACCTCGCCGAGCAGCTGCACCCGCACCTGCTCGAGAAGGCCTGCCAACAGAGCGGGCTGAAGCTCACGCTGCGCCGCCACGAAGGCTACGATCACGGCTATTACTTCATCGCGGGGCTGATCGAGGATCACCTGCGCCATCATCTGCGGATCCTGAACGGCTAGCGCCGGGCGAGCCTCGCCGTATCGAAAAGTGAACAGGCGCCCGCCGTCGGCGCCGGCTCGCCCCGTCGGGTGCCCCGTCGGGCGCCCCCGGTCGTATACTGAGTGGCCATGCAGACATCAGGGCTCGATTCGGAGCACGAGGTCCGCCGGATTCTTGCGCAGTTCAAGGACCGTCCGGGGCCGTTGCTCGAGGTGTTGCACGCCGTCCAGGGTGCGTTCGGATTCGTCCCGCCGGAGGCCATCGGGCCGATCGCCGACGGACTGAACCTGTCGCGGGCGGAAGTGCACGGGGTGCTCACCTTCTATCATCACTTCCGCAGTTCACCGCCGGGCCGGCACGTGCTGAAACTGTGCCGCGCCGAGTCCTGTCAGGCCATGGGTGCCGATGCGCTCGCTGCGCACGCCGAGGCGCGTCTCGGGGTGCCGTTGCACGGCTCGACGTCCGACGGCCGCTTCTCGCTCGAACCGGTCTACTGCCTCGGCCTGTGTGCCTGTTCCCCGGCGCTGCTGCTCGATGGCCAGCCGCACGGACGGGTCACGCCGCAGCGCCTCGATGCGCTGCTCGAGGAGGCCGCAGCCGGCGCAGGCGGTGCGCAATGACCACCCTCTACGTCCCGGGTGACTCCGGCGCGCTCGCGCTCGGTGCCGAAGCGGTCTGCCGCGCGATCCGCCGCGAGGCGAGTGCGCGCCGCCTCGACGTCAAGGTGGTGCGTAACGGATCGCGGGGCGCCTACTGGCTCGAGCCGCTGGTGGAAGTGGACGGCCCGCGTGGCCGGCTCGCCTACGGACCGGTCTGCGCCGCGGATGTCCCCGGCCTGTTCGAGGCCGGCTGGCTCGAGGGCGGTGCGCACCGCCTCGCGCTCGGGTCGATCGAATCGCTGCCGTGGTTCAGCGGCCAGCAGCGCCTGACGTTCCAACGGGTCGGCATCACGGATCCGTGCAGCGTCGCGGATTATCTGGCGCACGGCGGCTACGCGGGACTGCGCCGCGCACTGTCGATGGACCCCGCGGCCATCGTCGAGCAGATCACCCGCTCCGGGCTGCGCGGGCGCGGCGGGGCGGCGTTTCCGACCGGCATCAAGTGGAAGACGGTGCTCGAGCAGCCGACGGGCCAGAAGTACGTCACCTGCAACGCCGATGAAGGCGACTCCGGCACGTTCTCCGACCGCATGCTGATGGAGGGCGACCCGCTCAGCCTGATCGAGGGCATGACCATTGCCGGCATCGCCGTCGGCGCGACCCAGGGCTACATCTATCTGCGGGCCGAATACCCGCACGCCTGGCGCACGCTGACCCAGGCCATCGCGGCCGCCTACGAGGCCGGATATCTCGGCAGCGACGTGCTCGGCAGCGGACAGCGCTTCGAGCTCGAGGTGCGCCTCGGGGCGGGCGCATACATCTGCGGCGAGGAGACCTCCATGCTCGAGAGCCTGGAGGGCCGGCGCGGAGAGGTGCGCGTGCGCCCGCCGTTGCCGGCGGTGCGGGGCCTGTTCGGCCGCCCCACGGTGGTCAACAACGTCATCACGCTGGGCACCGTGCCGCTGATCCTCGAGCGCGGCGCGCAGTTCTACGCCGATTTCGGCACCGGCAAGTCGCGCGGTACGCTGCCGCTGCAGCTCGCCGGCAACATCAAGCGCGGCGGACTGATCGAGCGCGCGTTTGGTCTGACGCTGCGCGAGCTGCTCTACGATTACGGCGGCGGCTCGGCGAGTGGCCGACCGATCCGCGCCGTGCAGGTCGGCGGTCCGCTCGGGGCGTACGTGCCGGCCGCGCAGTTCGATCTGCCGGTCGATTACGAGGTGCTCGCCGCGAGCGGCGCGATGCTCGGCCACGGCGGCATCGTCGCGTTCGACGACACCGTGGACATGGCGCGCATGGCGCGTTACGCGATGCACTTCTGTGCCGTGGAGTCCTGCGGCAAATGCACCCCGTGTCGCATCGGCTCGACCCGCGGCGTCGAGCTGCTCGATGAGATCCTCGCCGGCG
>JAKADE010000147.1 GCA_021820785.1 Pseudomonadota bacterium | reverse complement strand
GACGGCGCTGCGGTTGAACGCCAGCGACCACCCGCGCGCCATCCGTTCTTTCGTGACCCGCGCCGGGCGCATCACGCCCGCGCAGGAGCGTGCGCTCGAGACTCTGTGGCCGAAGTACGGGCTGGAGCCGCAGGGACTGCTCGATCTGGATGCCGTGTTCGGTCGCACCGCACCGCGCACGGCCGAAGTGGGTTTCGGCAACGGGGAGAACCTGCTGGCGCTCGCAGCGGCGCATCCGGAGCGAGACTATCTGGGCATCGAGGTGCACCGGCCCGGCGTCGGGCGGGTGCTGCTGGCGCTCGAGGAGCGCTCAATGCGTAACGTGCGGGTGATCTGCCACGATGCGGTCGAAGTGCTCGAACGGCATCTGCCGCCGGCGTGCCTCGAGGAGATTCTGGTGCTCTTTCCGGACCCCTGGCCGAAGAAGCGGCACCACAAGCGGCGCTTGATCCAGCCCCCGTTCGTCGGTCTGCTCGCCGAGCGTCTCAAGCCTGGCGGCCGCGTGCATCTGGCGACCGACTGGTCGGCCTACGCCGAAGAGATGCTCGCAGTCCTCAACGCCGAGTCGCGGCTGCGCAACCTCTCCCCGACAGGCACTTTCGTGGCCCGTCCCGAGGAGCGGGCGGCGACGCGCTTCGAGCGACGCGGAGAGCGGCTCGGGCATGGGGTGTGGGACCTGACCTTCGCGCGGATCTGAGATCGCGCCGGCGCGCAGCGGGTGCGGCGATTCAGCCTGCGTGCAGCAGGAACACCGTGCGCAGACCGTCGACCACGAACTGCACGGCCAGTGCCCCGAGCACCACGCCGAACAGCCGTCCGGCGACGTTGACGCCCGTTACGCCGATCACGCTCATCAGCGGCTCGGCGAGCCACATGATCACCAGCGAGATCGCCAGCACCACCAGCACGGCCAGAAACAGGCTGAGGAACACCAGCGGGTGGCGGAACAGCGGCACCGGGCCGAACCACAGCAGCACGGTGGCGAGCGCGCCGGGCCCGGAAATGAACGGGAACGCGAGCGGCACCACCGAGATGTCCGCGCGCCGCTGACTCTCTGCCTGCTCATCGGTACTGGTGCGACTGCCGGATTCGCGCGCGAACACCATCTCGAGTGCCAGCAGGAACAGCAGCACGCCACCGAAGATGCGAAACGCGCCGAGGCTGATGCCCATCAGTGCGAGGAACGGCGCACCGACCAGCGCGAAGAACGCCAGGATCAGCGCTGCGACCACGGTCGCCTTGATGGCCATGCGGTGGCGGTACTCGCGCGTGGCCCCCTGGGTCAGGCCGCTGAATATCGGCAGCAGCGAGATCGGCTCCACCACGGCGAAGAACACCACGAAAAATTTCAGCGGTTCCTGGAACATCGGCGGTGGATTACGGTTTTCCCGTCCTTGAAAGGGGGTCGAGCGAGGCGCAACATGTGGAGTGTCCCTCGCCCGGCGGCCGCAGGATACCAGCTTCGCGGCGCCTCGGGCGCCTGGTGCGGTCCGCCCCGGCGGACCGGAGCTGCGCGGCGCTGCGGGGACGGCGCACCCCGGAGGTCTGCCCATGGTCGCTCCTCAGCCGAGAATCGGTGACTGGTACCGCGTCAGCGGCGGCGAACTGTTCGAGGTCGTCGCAGTCGATGACGACGATGCGACCATCGACATCCAGTATTTCGACGGCACCCTCGAGGAGATGGACCGCGAAGACTGGGAGTCGCAGTGGGAGGAGGGGGCGCTCGAGGCTGCCGAGGCGCCCGAAGACTGGAGCGGTTCGGTCGATGTCGATGCCGAGGACGAGTCCGCGGGCGGCGGGGAGTCGGCCGGTGACGACACGACGCTGCGGGCCAGTCCGCTCGAGGGGCTCGATCTGTTCGAGTGATCAGGGCGAGGCGAGCGCCTCGAGGTCAGCCTGCGGCCCGAGCAGCACGAGCCCGTCGCGCACCTCCACTGCAATGGCGCGCAGCGCCTGACCGGCGCAGGGCCCGGCGATGCACTGTCCGCCCTCCTTCTCGAACAGTGCACCGTGCGACGCACACACGATCAGTGACCCGTCGGGGGTGAGGAAGCGGTTGGGCCGCAGATCGAGCGGGTGGCCGGCATGCGGGCAGTAATTGACGTAGGCGCGGACCCCGGTCCCGCACTGCACCACGAAGCCGCGCAACGGCCAGTCGCCGCCGCCGGCGCGGAAGGCGCGCGCGCCGGTCTCCTGCAGATCTG
The DNA here is from genome assembly GCA_021820785.1 of Pseudomonadota bacterium. The sequence goes on along the minus strand of JAKADE010000147.1, from coordinate 4,663 downwards.
CCAGGCGGCAGATCACCCGCTCCAGATCGATCTCATCCACCGCCGGCATCGATCCGCTCCGCCGAGGGGCCCGTGACGAGCGCATCGGCCGGTGCCGCACGCGTCTCGATCCGGCGCCAGAGGGTGACCAGCAGCACCGCAGCCGGTAGACACAGACTGGCCGTGTACAGGAAGAAGTGCGGATAGCCGATCCGGGCCGCGACGAAACCCGAGGTGCCGTCCAGGATCTTGCCCGGCAGTGCATACAGGGAAGCGAACAGCGCGTATTGGGTGGCGGTGTATTTCGCGCTGGTGAGGCTCGACATGTAGGCGATCAGCGCCACGCCCTCGAGCGAGAGGGCGAGGTTGTCCGTGCCGTTCACCAGACCGAGTCCGAGCAACGTCGGAGCGTGCGTGGTGGCGAGCACGGCATAGCCGAGGTTCGAGAGCAACGAGACGGCAAGCCCCGCGGCGAGCGTGCGCGCCAGGCCGATGCGCGCCACGAGCACCCCGCCCAGGAACACGCCGGCGATGCCCACGGTATATCCGCAGACCTTCCCGACCAGCGCGATCTGCTCGAGGGTGTAGTGATGATCGATGTAGAACGGGTTGACCATCGCACCGATGGTGAACTCGGCGAGCTGGTACGTTCCGATGAACGCCAGCGCCGTGATCGCCAGGCGCATGCCGAAGCGTCCGAAGAACTCCGTCAGCGGGCAGATCACGGCGCCGATGAACCACTCGCCGGCGTCGCGCAGCGCCCGAGGCCAGTGCGCGCGCCGCTCGAGCCATTCGACAACCCGGGCTTCGCGTTGCGCCTCGGCGCGCGATACCGCGACTTCAGGCTCCTTCACCAGCAGCGTCGTCACGACACCGACGCCCATCAGCGCCGCCATGGCGCCGTAGCTGAGGGGCCAGCCGTACCCGGCCGCGACGGCGATTGCGCCTGCGCCGCCGGCGATCATCGCAATGCGGTAGCCGACCGAGTAGGTGGCCACCATGGCCCCCTGCAGCGCCTGCGGCACCGACTCGATGCGCCAGGCGTTCATGGCGACGTCCTGCGTCGCGGAACAGAACGCTACGAACAGCGCCGCCGCCGCCATCGAACCGACGCTGCGGGCCGGGTCGCTCGCGGCGAGCCGCATCAGGCCGAGTGCGATGGTGATTTGGGCGAGCAGCATCCACGAGCGGCGCTGGCCGAGCAGCCGGTGCAGCACCGGCAGGCGCACCCGGTCGACCACCGGCGACCAGACGAACTCGAAGGTGTACGCGAAGCCGACCCAGGCGAACATGCCGATGGTGCCGCGCTCGACTCCCGCCTGGCGCAGCCAGACAGTCAGCGTGGAGAACACCAGCAGGAACGGCAGTCCGCTCGAGAAGCCCAGAAACAGCATCGACACCACCGCCGGCTGGCGGTACACGGCGAGCGCGCGCCAGCTGCGGGCCAGTCTGCCGGGTCTGTCCGCGTCGGTCCCGGCGGCGCTCACGCGGCTCGTCCCGGCGCGGCGCGGCGCTCGACGTTGCAGTTGACGATACGGCGGGGCATCAGACAATCATATGCGCTATGCAAGACCATCAGCTTAAATTCATCGAACTGGCGCTCGCGCGCCGCGCGCTGCGTTTCGGGCAGTTCACCCTGAAGTCCGGGCGCGAGAGCCCGTACTTCTTCAACGCCGGGCTGTTCAGCGACGGTGAGGCGATTGCCGTGCTCGGGCGCTGTTACGCCGCGGCCATCACCCGCTCCGGCCTCGCATTCGACATGCTGTTCGGGCCTGCCTACAAGGGCATCGCGCTCGCGGCCAGTACGGCCGCGGCGCTGTTCGACCATCACGGGCGCAATGTGCCTTATGCGTTCAACCGCAAGGAAGCCAAGAGTCATGGTGAGGGCGGCAACCTGATCGGAGCCCCGCTCGCCGGGCGGGTGCTGGTCATTGATGACGTGGTGACCGCCGGCACCGCAGTGCGCGAATCGATCGATCTGATCCGCGCCGCCGGGGCCGAGCCCGTCGGGTGCGTGTTCGCGCTCGATCGTCAGGAGCGCGGCCGCGGCGAACTGAGCGCCACCCAGGAGATCGAACGCGAGCACGGGCTGAAATGCCTCAGTGTGCTGACGCTCGCCGATCTGATCGAGGCGCTCTCGGGCCCGGGCACCGCGGCGATCAGCGCCGAGCAGCTCGCGGCGCTCAAGGCCTATCGGCAGCGCTACGGAGTGGCCTGAACGGCCGCTCACGGATACAGCGGCGGCAGCGTGTCGCGCCCGGCTCGAGCGCTTTCACCGCGCGCCGGCAGCTCGCGCAGCGCCTGGGCGAGCGCAAGGCCCGTCCAGTCGCCGCCGCCGTAACAGGCGCGTTCCAACTCTTGCAGCAGCGCCTGCAGTTGCGGCTCGCGACTCGCGGCGAGCAGCGGGTTGAGGCTGGTGGCCGGCACGTTCCATGCGCCGCTCATCCACCCCAGCAGATGGCGGCGAGCGGCGGGCGCGTCGTTGCGCGCGCATGCGGCATGAAACGCGGTCCGTTCGGCTGCGGCATCTGGACGGGATTCGCGCGGCGGCGGCGGCGCCGGGCGTGAGCGGCGGCGGCGCGACCAGAGCCAGGCGGCCACGGTCCCGGCCCACAGCAATGCGAGTCCCGCCGCCAGCCACCGCCAGATGGACGTCGTGCCGTGGACGGGAGACTTCGGGGGCGGGGCTGCGCCGGGCGGCGCAGCGGCGGATGCCGCTGCGGCGGCCCGCGGAGCCGCTGCAGGGGCGGCTGGCGGCGGACTTCCCGCCGCCGGGGTAACGGTCAGCGTCTGCGCGGGCAGCGTCACGGTCTGCAAGCGTTGGGTTCGAGTGTTCCACCAGTGGACCGTGACGGCGGGCAGCACGTAGTGCCCGGGACGGTCCGCGATGAAGGCAATGGTCTGCTTGCGGCTGCCGAGGATGCCCGAGCCCGAGGGTGCATCCTGCAGCCGCGCCTGATCGGGATAGCGGTTGACCCCGGCCGGCGGGCGCAGACGGCGGGCGAGATCCGGCAGCTGCGCGGCGGTGAGTCCGGCGGCCTTCAGATCCAGCTCGAGGGTGAGCGGATCGCCGGCGGGCGCGCTGAGTGAGCGCGGGCTCCACTGCGCACTCAGCGTCACGGACCGGGCCGGCAGCCAATCGCGGCCGCGCGCGGCCGGCGGCCGCGGCCGCACCGCGAGGACGATCGGATCGCCGTGCACCTCGATCGGGCGCAGGCTCTGCATCAGGCCGCCGAAGAACCCGCCGAACGGGTTGCTCGACCACGGGGAGGGCTGCGCGCGCGCCGCGACCTCGGCATCGAGCACGGGGCCGGCCAGACTGATGCGCCCGCTGTGCAGCGCAAACAGCACGAAGCGGCGCGTGATCACCCGGTAGACCTGGCCGTTGCGTACTGCGGTCCCGTACTGGTCGGCGCCGACATGCTTGACGAGCACCGCGCTGTTGCCCGAGAACGCGAGGTTGCCGTGATAGAGCTGCTCGTCGGTGTAGATGTGAACCGTGAGGTGAATCTGCGCCTGCACATAGGGTGCGGCCGGCCGTGTGCGGCTGACGATAAATACCGGTGCGGCCGTCCCAGTGCCCGGGGCGCCGCCCGCCCCGCCGCCGCTTACCGTCAACGTCAGCGGCGCACTGTGCTCGCCGTCCCAGCTGAGCGGCGGAATCGTCAGCTCGCCGGTCCGTTTCGGCGACAACGTCAGGATCACCTGGGAGCGCTCGGCGCTGCCGCCGGTCCCGAACTGCACGCTGGTGCTGGAGCTGCTGCCGAGGATGTCGAAGTCACGGCGCAGCGGAGCGAGATGCGGCTCACTCGTGGTCAGGCCATCGTAGGTCAGAGTGAGCTGAACGGTGGTTCCGGTGGAGATCCGGGTATTGCTGAGCGCCGCGGTGACCGAAGCGCGGGCCTGCGGCAGTGCCGAGCACAGGAGCGCCGTGAGCAGCACTGCGGCGAGGCGGCGGGTCATGGATTCGCTCCCGGATGGCGCAGCAGGTACTGGATCAGAAATTTGCGCCGCAGCAGCCCGGCCGGATCGTCGGGGATCTGGCGCAGCCATTGTTTCAAGGCCAGGGTCTTCTCGCTCGGCGGTTTCGGCGGTGGCGGCGTATTCGAGCCGTGGGCCAGCAGGGAGTGCTCGGTGCCGGGGACGCTGCGGGGCCGGCGGCCGGCCGCTGCCCGGCCTGTACCCTGGCGCTGCTGCGCGCGAGCCAGCGCTGCGGCGCGCTCGGCGTTGCGCAGCGTCCGGCTCGGGTTGTGCGGTACCGCTCCGGTGGCCGAGCCCGGGTGGGCCTCGCTGCCGGTGTGACGGCCGGCGTGCGTGTTGGACTGCGACGCACCGGCAGTCCCGCGGCGGCCGTTCGGGGCCGCACTGCCGGATGATGTGCCCTGCGCGCCCTGCGGGTGGCCCGCGCGCGGCTTCCCCTGGCTGTTGCCCCCGTGCCCGCTGTGTTGACGGCCCTGTTGGCTGCCGTTGGGCTTGCCCGGCGGCGACTGCGAACCGGACGGGCCGTGTTGTGCAGAGGACGGTGGCGGTGGCTGATGCGCCAGGATGCGCGCCACCAGGTTGCGATTGTGGCGGATGTCACGGTCGTGCGGCCGCTGCTTCAGCGCCGCGTCGTAGGCCGCCAGCGCCGCGTGCAGCCGCCCCAGGTGCGCCAGCGCGTTGCCGAGGTTGTATTCACTGGTCG
>JAKADE010000146.1 GCA_021820785.1 Pseudomonadota bacterium | reverse complement strand
GCGGCGCACGCCGGAGAGTCGATGAACGAACCCCTTGATCATGCCGTGACCTTCGCCGGTCTCGGCCTCGCCGCCCCGGTGCTCGCGGGCATTCGCGACGCAGGCTTCGCCAGCTGCACCCCCATCCAGGCCCAGACGCTGCCCATCGCGATCGCCGGGCGGGACGTGGCCGGACAAGCTCAGACCGGCACCGGCAAGACCGCCGCGTTTCTCGTGGCGCTCTACAACACGCTGCTCACCCATGCCGCACCTGCGGGGCGCACGCCGACTTCGGTCCGCGCACTGATCGTCGCCCCGACGCGTGAACTCGCGGTGCAGATCCATCACGACGCGGAGACGCTCGGCCGGCACACCGGATTGAAACATGCCGTGGTTTATGGCGGCATCGACTACGAGAAGCAGCGCCGCACGCTCGAGGAAGGCATCGACGTGCTGATCGGCACGCCCGGGCGGCTGATCGACTATTACAAGCAGCACGTGTTCGACCTGAAGCACGCACAGGCCGTGGTGCTCGATGAGGCCGACCGCATGTTCGACCTCGGCTTCATCGCCGACATCCGCTACCTGCTGCGCCGGCTGCCGCCGCCGGAGCGGCGCCAGTCGATGCTGTTTTCCGCGACCCTCTCCTACCGGGTGCTCGAGCTTGCCTATGAGCACATGAACAACCCCGAGCTGGTGCGGATCGAGCCGGACAAGAAGACGGTCGACCGGATCCGCCAGATCATGTACTACCCCTCCATGGAGGAGAAGATCCCGCTGCTGATCGGCCTGCTGCGCCAGAGCGAGGCGCACCGAACCATGATTTTCGTCAATACCAAGCGCACGGCGGAGCGGCTCGAGGCGGTGTTGCATGCCAACGGCATTCAGGCCCAGGCGCTCTCCGGCGACGTGCCACAGGCGAAGCGGCTGCGCTTCCTGCGCGACTTCCACAACGGCGAACTGGCGGTGCTGATCGCCACCGACGTCGCTTCGCGCGGCCTGCACATTCCGGACGTCAGCCACGTCTTCAACTTCGATCTGCCGCAGGATGCCGCCGATTACGTCCACCGCATCGGCCGCACGGCCCGGGCCGGGGCCGACGGCGATGCCATCAGCTTCGCCTGCGAGGAGTACGCAGTCGGCCTGCCGGACATCGAGCATTACATCGGCCACAAGATTCCCTCGGCGCCGATTGAAACCTCGATGCTCGCCACCGATCTGGAACTGCCCGAGGCCCTGCCTGAGCACCGGCGCGGTCCGCGCCGCGGCGGCCCTCACTCGGGACGTCGGCCGCGTTCGGGTGGTGGTGGTGGTGGTGGCGGCGGCGGCGGTGGCGGCGGTCGCCGCGGACGCGGCAAGCCGCATCGGCCCGGCTAGCGCCGCCTGCGGCGGCGCGCGCTATGATAGGGTGGCGCAGCGAGGCACGGCACGGCGGGGGCGTCTGCGGCCGTTCCCGCCGCTGCGGCGGGAACGGAGCGCCATGACCGACACCGAAGACAACATCGATCGCGAGCTGTTCCGCAACATGGAAAAATTGCGGCAGCTGCGTATCGAGCATCGCGATCTCGACGAGGTCATCTGCCGGCTGTCGCTCGATATGCACGTGGATGAGCTGCAGCTGAAGCGGCTGAAGAAGCGCAAACTGGCGCTGAAAGACCAGATTACCCGCCTGGAAAGCGAGCTCATCCCCGACCTCAATGCGTAGCGCGCCGGAGTCTGACCCCGGCTGAGTTCAGTGGGCCGCGGCGGCCGACTGCATCAGCGCCCAGAGCGCCTCGACGTGCCGGTGTTCGGTCGTCTCGACGCCGAACGACACTCGCACCATCCAGCGCCCTTCGAGCATCGCGGGAGTGAGATACGCCTGACCCGATTCGTTGATGCGCCGCGCCCAGGCGAGCGTGTGCCGATCGAGCGCATCGCCGTCGAGTCCCGGCGGCTCGTGCCGCACGCATACGGTCTGCAGCGGAACCGGCGCCAACCGCCGCCACTGCGCCGCCGCATCGATGCGCTCGGCGAGCCAGCGTGCGTGCGCCAGATCACGCCGCAGTCGGGTCTGCAGCCCGCTCACACCCTGCTCGCGGATGAGAAACCACAGCTTCAGGGCGCGGAAGCGCCGTCCGAGCGGGATTCCCCAATCGCGCAGGTTGCGCGCCGTCTCGTCCGCGGCCGTGCGCAGATAGCTCGGGCTCGTGGACATTACCCGGATCAGGTGCTGCGGATCGCGCACGTAGTAGAGCGAACAATCGAACGAGGCGCCGAGCCACTTGTGTGCGTTCACGACGAGGGAGTCGGCACCCTCGACGCCCTGCCACAGCGCCCGGCACTCCGGCAGGATCATGGCGGCGCCCGCCAGTGCCGCATCGACGTGCAGCCACACACCGTGGGCGCGTGCCACCTCGGCAATCGGGGCGAGCGGATCGACGGCAGTGACGGCCGTCGAGCCCACCGTGGCGACGATGGCGCAGGGCCGCCGCCCGCGGCGCACATCGGCCTCGATGGCCTCGCGCAGCGCCTGCGGCTGCATTCGAAAGGCATCGTCGACGGGAATCACGCGCAGGTTCTCCCGCCCGAACCCCGCCAGCAAGGCCGCCTTCTCGACGGAACTGTGACTCTGACTCGACATGTAGACCGTGAGGGGCTCGGCACAGCCCTGCAATCCGCCGCGCGCCGCAGCGAAGTTCGTGGCGCGCTCGCGGGCGCACAGCAGCGCCACCAGAGTCGCCGTAGAGGCCGTGTCCTGGATCACGCCGCTCCACTGCGCCGAGAGGCCCATCATCTGGCGCAGCCAGTCGGTGGTGAGATCCTCCAGCTCCGTGAGCGCCGGGCTCGCCTGCCAGTTCAGGCCGAGCTGCGCCAGGCCGGTACTCGCCAGATCCCCGAGCACCGCGGAGAGTGAGCTATTGGAGGGGAAATAGGCGAAGAAGCGCGGATCCTGCCAGTGGGTGCAGCCCGGCAGAATGATGTTGGACAGGTCCGCGAGCACATCCTCCAGGGGCTGCGCATCGAGCGGCGGCCCGGCCGGCAGACGGGCACGAACGTCCCCAGGCGCCACGCGGGCCATCACCGCACGGGTGCCCTGGGCGCACTCGTGCCGGTAATCGGCAATCCAGTCGATCAGCTGGTGACCGAACCTGCGGAATTCCTCCTGGTCCATGCTCGAACGCCTCAGGCCGTGCCGCCGACCGTCAGCTCTTCGATCTTCAGCGTCGGCTGGCCGACGCCGACCGGTACGCTCTGGCCCTCCTTGCCGCAGGTCCCGACACCTTCGTCGAGCTTCAGATCATTCCCCACCATCGTGACGCGGGTCAGGACGTCCGGACCATTGCCGATCAGTGTGGCGCCCTTCAGCGGCGCGCCCAGCCGGCCGTTCTCGATCGCGTAGGCTTCGCTCGCGGAGAAGACGAACTTCCCGGACGTGATGTCCACCTGGCCACCCCCGAAATTCACCGCGTAGATGCCACGCTCGACCGACCGGATGATTTCCTCCGGATCATGCGGCCCGGGACGCATGTAAGTGTTGGTCATGCGCGGCATCGTCAGATGCGCGTACGACTCGCGGCGACCGTTGCCAGTGGGGCGCTGGCCCATGAGCCGCGCGTTGAGCCGGTCCTGCATATAGCCGCGCAGGATGCCGTCTTCGATCAACGTGGTGCACTGCGTAGGAGTGCCCTCGTCATCGATGTTGAGTGACCCGCGCCGCCGCGCCAGCGTACCGTCATCGACCACCGTGCAGCCCGCTGCCGCCACGCGCTGGCCGATGCGATTGGCGAACGCTGAGGTACCTTTGCGGTTGAAATCGCCCTCCAGGCCGTGGCCGATCGCTTCGTGCAGGAGTATGCCCGGCCACCCGGCGCCCAGCACCACCGTCATGGGACCGGCCGGCGCCGGCACGGCCTCGAGGTTCACCAACGCCTGACGGGCCGCCTCGCGCGCCAGGCGCAGCGGAGCATCGTCTGCGACCAGCTCGGCCAGCGAGTAACGCCCGCCGGCACCGCTGTAGCCGCGCTCGCGCCGGCCGTTGTGCTCGACGAGCACCGAGACGTTGAATCGCACCAGTGGACGGACGTCCGCGGCGAGCTCCCCCTCGCTGTTGGCGATCAGCACCACCTGGTGCACCGCGACCAGGCTCGCGGTCACATGCACGACACGCGGATCGACGCGCCGCGCCTCACGGTCGACCCGCTCGAGCCAGGCGACCTTGTCCGCATCGGGCAGCGTCGCGAGCGGATCGGCCGGCAGGTACAGCTGGTGACCGCTGCGCTCGCGCCAGGCCGCCACCCGCCGCTCGGTGCCGTGCGCGGCGATGGCCCGCGCCGCGTGCGAGGCCTCGGTGAGCGCCGGCAAGTGGATCTCGTCCGAATAGGCGAAACCGGTCTTCTCCCCGGCGAGCGCGCGCACTCCCACGCCCTGGTCGATGCTCGCGCTGCCGTCCTTGACGATACCGTCCTCGAGCGACCAGGACTCCTGGCGGGACAGCTCGAAGTAGACGTCCGCGAAGTCCACCGAGTGTGTGAGCACCTCGCCGAAGATGTTCTCGAGGCGGCCGTCGAGGCCGCTCGGACGCAGGATCAGGTCGCGGGCGAGAGTCAGCGGATCGGTACGGGTCAAGTCGGTCATGAACGCCTTCCCATAGGCTCAAAAGGGAGTATCAGCCGAGCACGCGGTGCTCGAGCACCGGGAAGCGCTCCCGGTCGCGCTGCTGCACCGTGAGGTCGATGTCCGCGGTGACGCAGCCCGGGCCTTGCGCCTGGCGCGCCAGCACCCGGCCCCAATGATCGACCACGAGGCTGTCGCCGTAGGTCTCGCGCCCGTTGGCGTGCCGACCCGACTGGCCTGCGCCGATCACCGCGCAGAGGTTCTCGATCGCCCGCGCGCGCAGCAGCACGTCCCAGTGTGCCTGGCCCGTGGCCGCGGTGAATGCCGCCGGCACGGCAAACAACTGCGCGCCGCGCGCACTCAGCGTGCGGTACAGCTCCGGAAAGCGGACATCGTAGCAGACCGACAGGCCGAGCCGTCCGATCGGCGTGTCGAGCACCACCGCAGCGCTGCCCGGGGCGAAATGCGCCGATTCGCGGTAACTTTCGGCGCGGTCCGGGAGCTGCACATCGAACAGGTGGATCTTGTCGTAGCGGGCGCGCCGTTCGCCGTCGGCGTCGTACACCAGGCAGGCCGGCGCCACGCGCCCGTCGGCTGCACCCGAGAGCGGTACGGTTCCGCCCACGATCCACAGACCGAGCTCGCGGGCACTGGCGGCGAGAAATGCCTGGATCGGGCCGGCGCCGTCCGGTTCGCTGACGCGCCGTCGATCGGCCTCGGTTCGGCCCATGAACGCGAAATTCTCCGGCAGCACGGCAAGCTGCGCGCCGCGCCCGGCCGCCACCTCGAGCAGCGCGCGCGCCTGCTCGAGGTTGGCCTCGACCTCGGCGCCGGAAGTCATCTGGAGGGCAGCCACCGTGCTCATGCCCGAAGCGTACTCCGTCCGCCGCGCAGGCGCCTTACAGCGCCACGACGTCGAACTGGTCGACGCCGTAGAGCGCCTCGACCTGCAGCCGCACCACACGCCCGGCGGCGCTCTGCAGTGCCCCGAGTGTCGCAGACTCCGCCTCGAGCAGCCGGTCGACGACCGCCGGATGTGCCAGCACCAGCACGTCCCCGGTGCTCTCCTGGCGCTGCAGTTCGCGGAAGATCTCGTGGCAGACCGTTTCGGCCGTCTTGACGAAACCGCGCCCCTCGCAGGCCGGACAGGGCTCGCACAGCAGATGCGAGAGGCTCTCGCGGGTGCGCTTGCGGGTCATCTCCACCAGTCCGAGCGGGGAGAGACTGACGATGCGGCTCTGGGCCCGATCCCCCGTGAGGGAGCGTTCCAGGGCGGCGAGGATCTGCCGCCGATGCGACTCGGCGTGCATGTCGATGAAGTCGATGATGATGATGCCACCGAGGTTGCGCAGGCGCAGCTGCCGGCCGATCGCTTCGGCCGCCTCGAGATTGGTCCGAAAGCTCGTCTCCTCGAGGTTGCGATGACCGACGTAGCCGCCGGTGTTCACGTCGATCGTGGTCATCGCCTCGGTCTGTTCGATGACCATATGCCCCCCGGAGCGCAGCATCACCCGGCGCTCGAGCGCGCGACCGATCTCCGCCTCGACACCGTGCAGATCGAAAATCGGCCGCGGCCCGCCGTACAGCTCCAGCCGCGCCGCCACGCCCGGCATGAACTCGGCGGCAAACTCGCGCATGCGCGCGAGAGTCTCGGCGGAATCGACCCGCACGACTTCAACACCCCGCGAGAGCTCATCGCGCAGCAGGCGCAGTGCGAGCGGCAGATCCTCGTGTACCACCGTGCCGGGTGGCGCGGCCAGGGCGCGCTGGCGCACGTGCCGCCACAGCCGCTCGAGGTACTCGATGTCCTCGCGCAGCCCCTCGGCGGTGGCGCCCTGCGCGGCCGTGCGCAGGATGAACCCGCCGCCCTCCGGGCGCAGCTGTGCGAGCAGCGTCTTCAGGCGCACGCGCTCGTCCTCCTCCTCGATCTTGGCCGACACGCCGATGCCTTCGCCCTGCGGCAGGTACACCAGGTAGCGGGCCGGCAGCGTGACGAACGTCGTCAGACGCGCCCCCTTGGTGCCAATCGGATCCTTGATCACCTGCACCAGCAGCTCATCGCCCGGGCTGAGGAGGCGGCGCACATCGACTTCTGCGGTCGTGCCGGTCGGTGCCGGCTCACCCTCCTCATGCGGCGAGCTGACGATGTCATCGACGTGCAGAAACGCGGTGCGCTCGAGCCCGATGTCGAGGAAGGCCGCCTGCATGCCGGGCAGCACCCGCATCACTCGGCCCTTGTACAGGTTGCTCACCAGCCGCCGGCGGCTGGCGCGCTCAATGAAAATCTCCTGGACGATG
>JAKADE010000145.1 GCA_021820785.1 Pseudomonadota bacterium | reverse complement strand
CGGCACAGCGGGCTGCGCGGTACCATGATGCCGAACGCGGAACAGGAGCGAGGCGATGCGCACGATAGGTCTGATCGGGGGGATGAGCTGGGAGTCGACGGTCACCTATTACCGGGTGATCAATGAAGAGACGCAGCGGCGGCTCGGCGGGCAGCACAATGCGACGTCGCTTCTCTACACCGTGGATTTCGAGCAGATTGCGGCCTGCCAGTTGGAGGATCGGTGGGAGGATGCGGCGCAGCTGCTCAGCGGCGCAGCGCAGGTCCTGGTGCAGGGCGGGGCGCAGGTACTGCTGCTGTGCACCAATACGATGCACAAGGTCGCCGCGGACATTGAACGCGCCGCCGCCGGCGCAAGCTTCATCCACATTCTCGATCCGACGGCGGCAGCGATTCGTCGGCGCGGGCTCTCGACGGTCGCGCTGCTCGGTACCCGCTTCACGATGGAGCAGGCGTTTTATCGCGGCCGGCTGGATGAGCAGGGCGTGCGGACCGTGATTCCGCAGGAAGCCGAACGCAAGGCCGTGCACCGCATCATTTACGAAGAGCTGTGCCGGGGCCGCATCGCCGAGCCGTCCCGCCAGGTGCTGCGGGCCATCGTCGAGTCCCTGCAGCGCGAGGGTGCGCAGGGTGTGGTGCTCGGCTGTACGGAACTCGGGCTGTTGCTCGGCGAGGGCGACGTGCCCCTTCCGGTGTTTGACACCGCGCGGCTGCATGCTTTGGCGGCCGTGGACGCGGCGCTCGCCGAGACTCCGTGATGCGCGCGCAGTTCGTGATTCTCGGCCCCGGGGCCCTCGGATCGATTCTGGGGGCGCATCTGGCGCACGCCGGACATCGTGTGATCGTGCTGGCGCGTGGCGAGCGCGCCCGGCACATCGAGCGCGAGGGGCTGCGCATCACCGGACTCAGCGAGCTCACCGTTCCGGTCACGGTGCTCACCGATCCGGCGCGGCTCGAGGCGGCCGAGTGCCTGATCGTGGCGACCAAGACGCCCGGCACGCAAGCGGCCCTGGAATCGCTGCGCCACGTGCACGTAGGCCATGCGTTCTCGGTGCAGAACGGTGTACTGAAGAACGAGCTGCTCTCGGCGGTCTTTGGTGCCGAGCGAATCTTCGGCGCGCTCGCCAACACCAGCGGCGAGGTGCTCGAGGGCGGTGACGTGCTGTTCACGCGCAACGTCAATCTGCTGCTCGGGGAGCTCGACGGCCGGGAGAGTGAGCGCGTGCGCGCGCTGGCGGCGACGATCGACGCAGCGGGGGTGCGCGCGAGCGCGGTGCCGCGGATCTTGAGCTGGGAGTGGAGCAAGTTCGTCGCCTGGCTGCCGCTGATGAGCCTCGCGGTGACGACTCGCGCGCCGACCTGGCAGTACCTGAGTGATCCGGGCAGTGCGGGGGTGCTGGTGCGCATGGCGCGCGAAGCGGTGCGGTTGGCGCGCGCATGCCAGGTCGAGCTGCTCCCCGAGGGCGCGATCCTGCCGCTGCAGGCGATCCTCGCGGGGACGGAGGCCGAGGCGGTCGCCTCGGTGCGCGCCGCGGGCGCCCAGTTTGCCGCTCAGGCCCCTGGACATCGCATGTCGGCGCTGCAGGACCTGGAGGCAGGCCGGCCGCTCGAGGTCGAGGAGACCTTCGGCGATGCGGTATCCAAGGCGCACCGGGCAGGCCTCGAGGTGCCGCTGCTCGAGGCCTTCTACCATCTCGTGGCCGCGATCGACCGGGGCCGATCCGCCCGGCGCTGAGCTGCAGAGCCGCGGGACGGGTGCGAAGGGACTAGCGCAGGCGCAGTTGCAGACGCACGCGGCCGCGCCACGGCTCTCCAGAGCGCTGCGTGGTGAGAAATACCCGCTTCGGACTGAGCGTGCCGTGGGCGAGCAGCGCGTTCTGCACGACCTGGGCCCGCGCCAGCCCCAGAGCTGCCAGCGCCCCGGGGGCGAGGTGCACCGTGGGGCGCAGCTGCGCGCGCAGCCAGCGGATCTGGCGGTTCATGCGGGCGAGGCGTTGTGCTGCGGCAGAGGTTTTCGCGGCGGTGCCCGCCGCAGGCCGGGCCGCAGGCACCGGATACACCGGCGATCGGTGCAGGCGGGCGCGGAACAGCGCCGCGAGCGCCCGGCGCTGCTCGCGCGCCGGCAGGGCGGCGAAGCCGCCGGGCGGGGTGCCGTGCAGGTGCGTCAGGGCGAGCGCTTCGATCCGGCGGTTCTGCAGGGCGCGGGCATCCTCTGCGCTGGCCGGACCGGCCGGGATGTCCACGCGCAGCGCCGGCCGTGCCGCCAGTGCCCGGGAGAGCGCCGCGAGGCTCGGGCCAGCCCCGTGCGGCAGTGCTGCCGCGCCGGGCCGGAACGCGATGTACTGCGCCTGTGCGGCGCCGGCGAACAGCTTGCCGATCAGGTTGAACGGGGCGAGGGCGGCTTTCTCGAGCAGATGCCAGAGCATCGTCCAGACGATCGAGGCGATGTGGAAGTCTGGATCGTTCAGTGAACCGGTGACCGGCAGGTGGATGCGGATCACCCCGTTGCGGTCCTTCAGCAGCGCCGTGGCGAGCCGGATCGGCCAGCCGACCCGCTCGCGGCTCGCGCTCGCCCCGCCCCACTGCAACTGCTCGACCACGATACGGTGATCGGCATTGAGCCGGCGGTTGTCGATGCGGTAGCGGAAATGCGCACTCAGTATGCCCTTGGCGATCGCGTAGCCGGCATAGCGGTCCGAGTACGGATCAAAAATCGGCAGCTGGATGTTGTCGAAACCCGCACGGATGTCAGTGTCACGGCCGAGTCCGTACGGGTTGAACGCACCGCGGATGCTCACCGGCGAGTAGCGGTTGATCACCTGGCCGGCCAGTGCGACGCGGGCGATTGCGTCGTGTGAGGTCGAGAGGTTGTCGATGCTGCCGTGCAGATCGTTGATGGGCGCGTGGAAGTGCGGCTCGATCGATTCATCGGCGAAGCGGATCGAGCCGTTGACGATCTGCAGCCGCCGCAACAGCACCGCGAGCGCCGGGTGGGGTGCAGCGTGTGCCGGCGGCGGCACGGGCCGCGTCGGCGCCGCGGCGGCTTTCGCGGGCGGGAACAGAGCAGCGAGATTCAGCGTGCGGTTCGGCAGGATGACGATGCGCCCCACCGGCGCATCGAGCCGGGCCGCGCCGATGACGAGCCGCGCGGGCCGGTAGTCGATGCCGTTGACGCTCAGCTGCCGCCAGCCGAACAGGCCGATGCCGCTCGCGCGCGCGAGCAACTGCAGGTCGCTGAGCTCGGCGCCGCCGCGCAGCCGCACGAGCCGTCCGCTGCTGAGTTCGGCGAAACCGTGCACGCCGAGCGAGCCGGAGTGGACTTCGGCGGTGCGTGCAAGCGGCAGGTAGGGCACGAACGGCGCCAGCGGCAGGCGACTCAGCGACACCCACAGGGCGCCGCTGCGTCGACCGGGTGTCACGCGTCCGTCGAGCGCCAGATAGGCCCTCGGGGCGATTCCGGCCCGCAGTGAGAACGGTACGGCCGTGTTCAGGTCGGTGCTGAGCGCCCGAGCGGTGAGAGAATACAGCCGCACCTCGAAGTGCGCCGCCGGTGTGACCGACCGGTCGAGGATCGGCAGCGCGACGTCGCTCACGGTGAGCCGCGCGAGGTTCACCCCCCACGGCGGGGCCGCGCGCGGTGCGCTGCGGGTGGCAGCGGGTGCGGCAGGCGCGGCCGTGCGCGCAGCCGGGCGTGTCGGTAAGAGGCTGAGGAGCGCCAGCCGTCCATCGCGTGTGCGCCGGATCGGCAGCCGCAGGCCGCGCAGCGTCAGTGCGGCGATCGCGATGCGGCGCGTCGGCCACTGCAGTCGCACGTGCTCGAGCGAGAGTTCGTCGAGGCTCGCGTGCTGCCCGCGGGCCGCACCGGTGCCCTCGAGGCGTACGCCGCGCAGGATGAGCGTGCTCAGCCGTCCCTCGGGCAGCGCGCCGGCGGTCAGCGTCACCGCGCCGCCCGTGAGGTGGATGGAGTGGGTCTGCACGATGCCGTGCAGCACCGTACCGCCGTCGAGCGCGAGCGCGTGGACGGTCATGACGAGGTTCGAGAGCGCGACCGCGAAGCCGTGCGGCCCTTCGCCCACGGTGTAGCGCGTGTTCAGGTCCAGAGTGCCGGCGCGCGCAGTCACGGGCAGATGCGTCGGTGCGAAACGGGTCAGTCCCGTCACCGGCTCGTGGTTGACGGACACTCCGCCGTGCACGGCGAGCGGGCTCATCGACAGCTCGCCCCACCAGGCGATGTGCGTGCCGTCGCTGCTGTCGGCGTTGAGTGCAAACTCGCCGTGGCCGCCCGCCCAGGAGCGGAGGTGCACCAGGCGGAAGGTGATGGGTGTGAGCGATTCGCGTGCCGTCGGGGAGAGCTTGTGGTCGCTGACGCGCAGCGCACCCTGCTCGACGCGCAGGTCATCGATGCGGATCTGCGGCGGCGGTCCGCTCGGGCCGGGGGGCGCATTCGAGGCGAGCGCCGCCAGGTTGCTCCTGCCGTCGGCGCCGATGCGCACATCGAGGCGCGGCGCGTCCAGTTCCAGTGTACCGATGTGATAGGTGCCGGCGAGCAGCGCCAGCGGTTTGAAGCCGATGAACAGCCGGCGCACCGCCGCGATCGGCCGCCCCTGCGCCTCGAGGCGCAGGTGATGGATCGAGACGGTCAGGTGCACCGGGTCGACCCGGATCGCCCCGAGGGCGAGCGTGACCCCCGGATGCTGGCGCGCCCAGCGCATCGCCTCGCTGCGGATCAGGCGCGGCGCGAGTGCGTAACCGGCCCACAGGTAGCCGAGCAACGCCAGCGCGATGACGCTGAACGTGATGAGCCAGCGTCGACCCAACCTGCGAAGGCTGCTGCGGAAGTTCATGGGTGTCCTGCGGTGCCGACGGCACCCTGCAGACGTGCGCCGCGTCGTTCAGTGCTCGTGCGTCGGGTCGGTCGATCGGTGAGCAGGCGCATCGGCGGTCTCTGGCATCCTGCGCCGGGTTGCGGGTCGCGTGCCGGCGGAAGTCTACAATATACTCTGCTGCAGGAGCGCGCGGCGCGATGCGCCGGCGCGCAGGTTTTTTGCAACACTGGAGGCGCAATGACCTCGATCACCCCGCTTTACACCGCACACGCCAAGGCCACCGGAGGGCGCGATGGCAGCGCCGCGACCGACGATGGGCGCCTGAAGGTGAAACTGTCGGTGCCGAAGGAACTCGGTGGTCCGGGCGGTGAGGGCACCAACCCGGAGCAGATGTTCGCCGCCGGCTATGCCGCGTGCTTCATCGGGGCGATCAAGTTCGTCGCCGGCCGCGACAAGGTCGCGGTGCCGGCCGACACCTCGATCGAGTCGTCGGTCGGCATCGGGCAGATCCCGGCCGGATTCGGCATCAACGTGGAACTGAAGGTGTCGCTGCCGGGCGTGGCGCGCGAGACCGCCGAGCGCCTGGTGAGCGAGGCGCACAAGGTGTGTCCGTACTCGAACGCGACCCGTGGCAACATCGACGTCACGCTGATCGTGGTCTGATGCAGCCTCGCAGCGGCGCCGGCGGTCGAGCGCGTGTGCCGGACCCCGGCGTGCACGCGGCAGTGCGCTAGATGGAAGCATTTCTCGCCAGCCTCTCGACGGTTGCGATCGCCGAAATCGGCGATCGGACGCAGCTGCTGCTGCTGATGCTCGCCGTGCGGCACCGGCGGCCGTGGCCGATTCTCGCCGGGATGATCTGCGGAACGGTCGTGAGCGCCGCCCTCGCGGCGTTCATCGGCGAACGGCTCGGCCACGCCCTGAGTCCGAGACTGGTCAATCTCATCGTCGGCGTCAGCCTCGTCGCGATGGCGGTCTGGGAGCTGAAGCCGGAACGCGCCGACGGGCAGGAGGAGGCCGCGGCGCGCGGCGGGCTGTTCTGGACCACGCTGCTGACTTTCACGGTGGCGGAACTCGGCGACAAGACGCAGATTGCCACGGCGGTGCTCGGGGCCGCCTACCGGAACTTCGCGGGCGTGGTGGCCGGCAGCACGGTCGGGATGGTGCTCGCCTGCGCCCCGGTGATCTTCATCGGCAAGCTGCTCGCGCTGCGGCTGCCGCTGCGCGCCATCCGCATCACTGCGAGTCTGCTGTTCCTCGGCCTCGGCGTGTTGTTCCTGGTCCGCGCCGCGCTCGGGCTGTCCTGACCTGCGGGGCGTGTGGCTCAGGCGGTGCCGGCGCGCCCGCCGGGCACAGAGGATGCGTCCGGCCCGTCGAGACCTTCCCCGCCGAGGGCCTTGAGGATCGGGCAATCGGTCGGATCGCCGTGGCCCGGGCAGGCTTCGATGAGCGTCGCCAGACCGTTGCGCACGCGCTGCAGCGCGGCGATGCGCTGCTCGACGTCGGCGAGCTTGCCCTGCGCGGCGCGCTTCACGCGCGCCACGTCCCGGCCCTTGGAGAGCGCGAGCAGGTCGCGGATCTCCTTCAGGGAAAACCCGAGCGTCTGGGCGCGGCGTATGAAGCGCAGGCGGGCGAGCTCGGCGGCACCGTAGCGCCGGTAGCCGGACTGCAGGCGCGTCTTCGGGGCGAGCAGGCCGCTGCGTTCGTAGTAGCGCACAGTGTCGATGCGTACGCCCGCGCGCCGGGCGAGGGCGCCGATGCCGAGGGTCTCCATGGTCGCTCCCGGGAATGGACCGGGGCTCAGTGTACGCCCTGGAGCAAGGTCCAGAGTCAAGGCTGTGGCCCGCCGCCCCTCAGGCGCGCTCGGTGCGCCGCACGGCGGCGTGCCGAACTGCTATGATGGTCGTCTCCCGGCGATTTCCTGGGCGCCGTCCCGCAGTGGGCGCGAGCCTGGGGCGGGTGAGCCCGCAGGCGCGGGCATGAGTACATTTGGCTGTGGTGGCCCGCATCGGCTACTCCGCGACGACCAGTCGTGAACCCCGTCAGGGCCGGAAGGCAGCAGCGGCAGCGGCGATGTCG
>JAKADE010000003.1 GCA_021820785.1 Pseudomonadota bacterium | reverse complement strand
GACTCGCAGCCGGTGGAGGGCGAGGATTTTGTCCACGGCTTGGTCGCGCCAGAACGCGTCGTAGGACGGATTGGCGAGCAGCTTGCGCCAGAAGCCGAGCTGGTCCATGCCGTGCGCGGCGGCGAGCCTCTCTGGGGTTCCAGCGCGCAGATACTGGCTGTAATCGTCGTGATAGGCGCTCCACCACTGTGCCGAACTGCTGCGGCTGGACTCCTGGCTGTAGATGTAGGGGAGCATCTGTTCGCGGAAGGCACCGTGATGAAACCAGTCATCACCCATCCACCCGTCGACCATGGGGTTCTCGGCGATGACGAGCTTCAATGCAGGCGCCGGGTGCCGCTCGCACATCAGGGCTTCGAAACCGTCATAGGAAGTGCCGATGACGGCTACCCGGCCGTTGCTCTGCGCGACGTGCTTGACCAGCCAATCGACCGTGTCGCGGCAGTCCGTGGCCTCGGAGATCGGCGTGCGGTTCAGGGGCCCTCGCACCGGGCGGTTCATGACGTAATCGCCCTGTGAGCCGAACTTGCCGCGCACGTCCTGGACGACGCGGATGAAGCCTTCCTGCAGCAGCACCTGGGTGAGATCGTCATCGCCGCGCAGTTCGACGCCGAGTCTCGGGCTGTGGCCGCCCGAGGTCATGCCAGCGGCGTCGTAGGGCGTGCGTGTCAGCACGATGCCGGCGTGCTTGATGCCCTTGGGAATCAGGATCTCCGTGTTGAGCTTGACGCCGTCGCGCATCGGAATCATCACATCACGCCGGATGTAATCGAAGCTGCGCGTGGCGGGTTTGAAGTGCGCCGGTATCTCACTCGGCAGTGCCCGATAGTGGCCGTCCTGAGCAGCGCGGGCCGGGGAGAGCATGGCCGCAGTGAGCGCGGCCGCAGTGAGCGCGCCGACCCGGACCGACCGGGAGATTCTCAACAGCATCTTCATGAGCGATACCGGCGTCTCAGTGTTCCTGCAGTCGGAGGATCATACGAGGCGCGCTGTGCCCTGTCTTGCGGCCGGGCGGCTCGACGCGCCGGAGCGAGGCGGTGCGGCGCCGAGCGGCGTTCGCCGACCGGCTGGAGCGACCCGGCGCGGTTTAGGGTGCCGGCGGTGCGGCTCGGTGTGCCGACCATTGATCGGCGCCGATATCCGGATTCAGTCCACGGGGACGGGCATTGCCGCTGAAGTCGTCCCTCAGTGCCGCGATGGGCACACCTGCCGCCACGACCTGCGGTATCGCTGAGGCCAGTCGAAGGTCACCGGCCGCTGCATCCACGAACCATTGCGCGGTGGCGTCGGTGACGTTGTGAGTCACTGTCGCACGTCCGCCGTTGCGCGAGGCAATCGCCCGGTTGGTCAAATTGTTCGCGATGAAGACGCCGCGGGTGACGGGGAAACGATATTCGATGGCGCGCGGATAATCGGTCTGGAGCAGAATTGTATTGTTGTAGACCTGCGTGCCGGGGCTGTCGGTGAGCGCGATGCCAGTGTCCGCGAAAGGACCGCCACCGGGGCCATGATAGATCATGTTGTTGCGGATCACGCCGCCGTGATTGGCCTTGCCGTCAAGGCCGAAACCGATGCCGCGGTCACAGTTGACGATGAGATTGCGCTCGACGAGATCGTCGGCCGATCCGTCCCAGAAATGCACCGCGAACTCGGCCACGGCGCGCGAAGGGCTGGAAATGTTGCGAAATACATTGTCCCGGACGATCCAGTGCTTGGCGCCGTGAGCATCGATACCTCCGATGTAGTACTCGGGGCCTATGCCCGCCGTGTATTGGAAGAGGCAGTGCTCCACGATCCCGTCATTGGCGGTGATGCCGGGGTGCGCTGCGCTGTTGCTCACCTTGATCAGTTGCTCGTAGGCGTTTTCCAAGACACAGTCTCGGATCACGGGGGCCTCGGCACCGTCCTCGCCGGCGATCTGAATCAGGTGCCAGCGGCTGCGTCGCAGCGTCATGCCGCTCAGCGTGAAGTGCGAGCCGGAGACCCGGATGAGATTGCCGATTCGTGCCGCAGGGTTCATGCCATCGCCTTGGGCGATGACCCGCCTGCGCGCACCTGGCTGTCCTTCGAGCGTCACATTCGGCGCGGTGACGACGAGCGTCTCAGTCAGCCTGTACGTCCCGGGGGCGAGGTGGATGAGAACATGTCCGCCCCAATGATTTGCGGCCGCGACCGCGCGCTCGAGTCCGGCAGCGGTGTGTACCCGCACGGTCCTTTGGCGAGGTGGCGCAGAGCAGCCCGCCGCCAGGAGCGCCCCGGCGCACACTGCCGCGATGCCGGCCGCGGCGCAGAACCGCGTGCCGGCTCCGGGTGCCACGGATGATGGGGTCAATGCGGCCCGAAGGGTCCGCCGTTCACGCCAGCGCATGGGCACATCCTGCGCATGCGCGCCGCAAACGGCAAGCGCAGGGTCAAAAATGCGCGTGTCTTCGGGCGGGACGACCCAGCGCCGGCGTTGATTGAGTGCCGATTCGACGCAGCCGCGCCGGGAGGGTAGTGACCGTCGACACTCCTTTGGACATGCTCGCCGGACGGAGCGGCTTCATCGGGGATCTCTTTATTTTGATCCCCGTGGGAATGCCGGCTGAACTCGGCGCCGCGGTCAGGCTCTATTCAGGGTGCATCCGATAACGTCGACCCTAGGCAGATCCCGCCTCAGGAATATTACAGAACACCCCGCGTGCCGATCGACGCGAATCTTCGGCCTGTAGCGAATCGCAGACAGGCTGCGTCGGTCGCGATTCGGGGTGCCATAATCCAGCGATGAGAACTCCGTCCCTCCGCCTCGTATTGACCGCCAGCGTCGCGCTCGCGACCAGCGCCTGTTCACTGATGGGACCGCCGCTGCGGCCGCCCCCGCCGCCCCCACCTGCGCCGGCCAAAGTGGTTCCGCCGCCGCCCCCGCCGTTGCCGCTGCCGGTCCAGACGGAGAAGTTCGACCTCGCACCGGGTCAAGACATGATCGGCGCCGTCCAGGTGGTGAAGGTTCTCAAGGGGCAGACCCTGACCGACATCGGCCGACGCTTCAACGTCGGATACCTCGAGATGACGCGGGCCAATCCCGGCGTAGATCCCTGGATCCCGCCTGTGGGCACGCCGGTGGTGCTGCCGACGCAATTCATCCTCCCGGATGCGCCGCATCGCGGCATAGTCGTCAACCTCGCGGCGCTGCGGCTGTTCTATTACCCTCCGCACAAGCGCGGAGAACCTCAGATCGTCATCACACACCCGGTCGGCATCGGTCGGCGCGGGTTCGTCACTCCTCAGGGAGTGACGCACGTGATTTCGCATGAAAAGGACCCGGTCTGGATCGTGCCGCAGTCAATTCTTGCCGAGCACGCGAAGGAAGGAGCGCCGCTGCCGAAAGTGGTGGGCCCCGGTCCGGAGAATCCGCTCGGCAACTACGCCTTGCACCTCGGTTGGCCCGGTTACCTCATCCACGGCACCAATAAGCCGGTCAGCGTCGGCTGGCGGGTGAGTCACGGCTGCGTTCACCTGTTCCCCGAAGACATCAAGCAGCTCTTTTACATGGTGCCGAACGGCACGGAGGTGCGCGTAGTCGATCAGCCGTACCTGTTCGGATGGAAGAATGGCCGGCTCTACATGGTGGCCTACGGACCTCTGAAGGGTGACAAGCGGCCGTGGCGCAAGGACTGGCGCCGCCTCGTCCCGACGCTGCTCACCCATGCCGAACGGGTCGAGTTGTGGCGACACCGGCAGAAGATCGATTGGCATCGCGTGGCTGAACTCGTCAAGAACCCCCGCGGCATCCCGGTGCCGGTCTCGGGCCGCGAGGGGCCGGGCCTCGGTGCAGTGCTCGCGCAGGCGCGCCGGGTGCAGAACCGGCTGCCGGCCGGTTCGACCTGGAACGGCAAGAAAGATCTTCCGGCGACCAATGCGCAGTTCCACAAGTTTTACGCCGGGGTTCTCACGCCCGCGCAGAAGAAGGCGCTGGCGGCAATCGATACGCTGCCGCAGCCGGCTCGTACGGCGCACAATGCGGACACATGTGATCAGTCTCATTGCGCAAAGGGTTCCGGAACACATCCGTCGGCCCCGAGCGTGCGTGACGCGCACGTCAAATCGATGTCGGTCGATCCGCCGAAGCCGTGAATCAAGCGCCCCGTCTTAACGCGGGGCGAGTCGGTCATTGGAGCGCGGCGTGGCGTGAGCGGGTCGGGGTTCGGAAAGCGGCCCCGGTGATTGCACGCTGCGTCGCTGGTGCGGCGTGCCGCAATGCCTCTGGCGGGGGCAGGGCCGGATGGATCGAACCGACCGTCACGCGCTGAGAGGGTCCAGGTGGCGCGGTGGGGTTACGAACAACGCGCGAGCACGGCGCGCAGTTCACGTACCTTCGGCGGCTTGCCGAGGATGTGGTCAACATCCGGCGTCGGTTGCGCGCCGGCGTCCGATCGGCGGCCCCATCCCGTCAGAAGGATAACGGGAGTGTTCGCTGACGCCTGCTTGACCGCGCGGGCGACTGCGCGGCCATCCAGATGAGGCATTCCCAGATCCGTGATGACGACATGGAAGGGTCTGTGCGTTTGCGCGGAGCGGAACAGCTCAATGCCGCGGCGTGGATCGTCAGCGCTCATGACTTCGTGTCCATCCGACTCGAGAATTTCCTTCAGCGGCGCGAGCACCAGAGGATCGTCATCGATGAGCAGAATGCGCAATGGTGCGACCACCGGGTTCGGAACTTCCTCGCTCGGTGAGGCCACATGCTGCCCCGAACGGGCGAGCGGAAAGGTCAGCATGAAACGCGTGCCGTCGCCCGGCGTACTCTGAACCTGGATGTCGGCGCCATGCCTGCGCACGACTCCGTACACCATTGCGAGCCCCAATCCGGTGCCGCGCTCCCCCTTGGTGGTGAAGAACGGTTCGAGACATCTGCGGCGCGTCTGCTCGTCCATACCGATCCCGGTGTCCGCGACGGTGAGTTCGACGCCATCGCGCACGGCTCGAGTGAGCAGCGTAAGGCGACCACCTGAAGGCATCGCATCGACGGCATTGAACACGAGGTTGGTCAGGGCCTCGCGGATCTCACTCTCGACCGCCGGCACCCGTGGCAGGTCAGGATGAAGTTCCCGCACCACCTCGATCACTATTCCGCGCTGCTGTGGCATGTCCCTCCAGCGCGCCTGGGTCAGGTCGATGACCTGTTCCGTGAGCTCGTTGAGGTCGACGGGCGCGAGTGCTGCCTGCTCATCGCGCGGACGGTAGAACTCGCGCATGCGCGCCACGGTTGCCGATACATCGTCGATCGCACGCAGGACAATCGGAAGATACTGCCGTGCGCGCGGACTCAGGTTCGGGTCGGACTCCAGCAACGTGTCCAAATACAGTGTCACGGGAGTAATGGCATTGTTGATATCGTGTGCGATGCCGCTGGCCATCTGGCCCAGCGCGCTCAGGCGTTCCTGCTGCAGCGCGGCCTGCTGACTCAGACGCAATTCATCGTAGGCACGTTGCAGTGAAACGTGCAGCTCGCCTTGCTGCGCTGCGAGAGCGACTTGTTCGCTCAGCTGACGCAGAAATTCGCATTCGCCGCTGCTGAAGCTGCCGGGGGCTCGCCGTCCGGCCAGAAGAACACCAAGGACCGCGTCATCGACACGCAGTGGCGCCGTGACGAGCGCCCGGACGCCAAGATCCGCGAACTGCGCAGGCAGTTGCACGTGTGCCTGACCCACGTCCGGCACGTACTCGAGCTCATCCGGGACGGGCGTTGCGCCGGACCGCCCGTCGTGCAGCAGAATCATGCACGTATCGACGGGCAGGTTCCGCTCCACGCTGCACACCACAACGCGAATGATGCTCTGCAAATCCTGACGTTCGGCAACTGCCCTCGTGATGTGGGCCAGAAGTCTCATGTGCTGCAGTTGTGCCTCGAGCTTGCGCTCACTGGCCTCGCGCCGGGCCACTTCTTTCGAGAGAGAATCGATGCTCGTCGCGAGCTGTGCGGTCCGTTCGCGGATACGCTGCTCGAGTTCCTTCGCGAAATTGCGCCGATGACGGGACAGCTGGACGCTGGTGCGCACCCGCGCCAGCAGTTCGCGCGCGGTAAAGGGCTTCATCAGATAGTCGTCGGCACCGGCGTCGAGTCCGCCGACGGCTGAATCTTCTCCAGCGCGTGCCGAAAGTAGTATTACCGGGATCTGCCGCGTACGTTCGTCGGCGCGGATACCTCGCAACAGGCCGAAACCGTCCAGTCGCGGCATCATGACGTCCGAGAGCACGAGATCCGGAGGGTCGGCGAGCGCGCGCTCGAGTGCCATCTGCCCGTCCGGAGTGGCGATGACCTCGAATTCGCTACTGAGCAGGCGCGCGACGTACTCGCGCATGTCCGCGTTGTCTTCAGCCCAGAGTATCCGGGGTCGTGCCGAGGCATCGGGGCCGGCGCCAGATGCGGCATCGCTTGGCGCGTTCACCGCCGGAGACGGCATGGCAGAAGGCCCGTGCTGCACGGGTTGCTCGGCAACCCAGCGCAGTGCCTCTTGCACATGGGCGGGCGTGCGCCCGCCGGACCCCACTGCCGAGGGTTCGACCTCGATCCGCTCTGCAGGCAGGTGCGCGGTGCCAGTGCGCAGCGTGACGTGGAAGCGGCTGCCCTCTCCGAGCGTGCTCTCGACTCGGATGTCGCCGCCGTGCAGCTGGACCAGTTCTCGGACCAGTGATAGCCCGATGCCCGTGCCCTCGTGGGTTCGCGATGCAGCACCCTTGATGCGATAAAATCGCTCAAACAGCCGCGGCAGCTCCTCGGGCGCGATGCCGACACCGGTGTCCTGCACGGTGAGGCGGACAGACTCGCCGAGCCACGCGAGACGCACGGAGATGCTGCCCGCAAAGGTGTGTTTGAAGGCGTTGGACACCAGATTTAGGACAATTTTCTCCCACATCTCAGGATCGACGCAAATGCGCTCGGGCAGCGGCGGACAGTCGATGGTCAGGGTGAGCCCGCCGCGTTCGACGACAGACTCGAAGTGACTGGCGAGCTCCGCGGTGAGGGTTGCCAGATCGACTGCCTGGAAATGGACCTGAGCGCGACCGGCCTCGATGCGCGAGAAGTCCAGCAGCGAGTTGACCAGTCTCAACAGTCGCAGACTGTTGCGGTGTGCGACTTGCAGTCGCTCGCGCCTCGGCTGCGAGAGCGGCTCGTGTTCGGCCAATTCCTCTTCGAGCAGACCGAGCATGAGCGTCAGCGGGGTGCGAAATTCATGGCTGATGTTTGCAAAGAAATCGGTCTTTGCTGCGTCGAGCTCGGCCAGCTTGTGATTGGCCTCGCGCAGCTCACCGATCGCGGCGGCGAGTTCCCCGCTGCGGCGGATGACTTCTCGCTCCATTTCCCGGGTGCGGTTGCGCAGCGTCTGGCCGACCTCGCTTGCGCGGACGAGCTCGGTGACCTCCTCGACTCTGTGCAGGATGTAGAGCACCTGCCCGGAGCTCGATAACACCGGGATATTTTTCGGGCTCCAGTACTTCGTCTCGAACGATCCGTCGGCGCCGCGGATGTCGTATTTCTGCACCGCCATGGTGTCGGCGCGCCGGGTTCGCAGCACGCGTTCGAGCGAGTCGCGCAGATTGCGCGTCCCAGTGGCCTGGGGATCGTCAGGATTGTCGGGAAATACCTCGAACAGCCCGCGGCCGAGGATGTCCCGGGTCGTGTGGGTCGCCTCGAGACGCGCGTTGGTGGCGGCGACCATTGTGAAGCGAGGCGCATCGGGCAGAAGGACCAGCAGCACGTCCGGGCATTCCTGGAACAGTCGCTCGTAGTCGAGTTCCGGTGCGGACGTCGAACCGTCGGATGGAGTGCGGGTCATGCCGTGCGCTCAGGGTTCGCGGGCCGAAGCGGCGGGGAAAGTGACGTGCGGCGTCATGGGCTGGAGTTCCCTTCGGCTTCCGGCAAACCGGGCTCGATTATAGCCCCATTTCCGGTGGTGAAATTCGAGCGAGGGCGGGACAGCATGCCTGAACGGTCGACGCCCCCCCGTCGAACCGACGAAGGCGCGGCACGCATCGCGTAGGCACGGTGTCTGCCAGGAGGCGCGGCCGGTTCGGGCGGTTCTTTGTGAACTGCATTCTGCAAGGACGTGCACGTCGAAGGGGAGTGCGGATGGTCGCGGCCTCGTGCCGGAGCCGTATGCATGTCGTGATGCGAACCGACTCCTCAGTACGCGACCGGCGGCGGGATACCGGCCGCAGGAGTGTGGATGGGACGAGCACAGCGGGCCGAATCGAAGACGCGGAATGCTGCTGTGGGTGTGCGGACCGGCAGGTGCTCTGCCGTGGCATGAGCGACGTTGCGGCGCTGGGCGGCACGAGTGTGCTTCGGTGCAACTTGTGATCACTTTTCGAGTCCAAGGGCGCCAGTGGTAAAGCGCGGCATCGGATGCGGCAACGGCTCGTGGCGGATGATGATTGCGCCGCGAGCCGCTACAATAGCCTGAGACGGGCGGCGCTTCACTGCGCCGTAGCCCGTCTTCCCGCGCACGGCCTCGCAGCTGCGGTGCCCTTTGGTTCCGCGCGCGTAACCGTCCCCGCAACAACTCCAACCCCGTGGGAGGACGATTGAACAAATCAAAGCGCTTGATGGTGTTGGCGATCGCCGCCGCGGCGCCGGCTTGCTGGTCTGTGGCACAGGCGGGTACACCGACGCCGCCATGCAGCGGCTCCTCCGCGCTCCTCGGCCTGCTCGACCGGCCGACCGTGGGCGATTCGACCTGCGTGGTGCCGGAGGGCATGACCGTCATCGAGGCGGGCGCGACCGCCGGAAACGTGTATGGCAGCCCGGGTGGACAGATCGACACGCTGCCGAATCTCGAATTGCGCTGGGGTCTGCCGGGCAACTCGGAATTCGTATGGTTGCCGCCGAATTACCAATACCAGTCGCTGAACGCCGGAGCTCAGGGACCGGCCCAGACCATCCATGGCTTCGGTCCGACCACCATCGGCATCAAGCACTCGCTCGGATACACCGAGCACTGGCAGTGGACGGCCGAAGCGCTGGCCACGCTGCCCTCGGGGGACAGTACGTTCGGCAGTCACGGAGTGGGTGGCGCGGTCAATGGAATCGTCAGTTACGGCAATGGGCCACTCGGGGTGTCCCTGATGGTCGGGATGACCTCCGAGACCGAGCCCACTGCGGCGGGCGGGCAACGCTTTCAAAGCTTCAATCCCGATCTGGTCGTGACCTGGGCAGCGACGTCGCGGCTGCAGTTCTATGGGGAGGTCTACGGTCAGTCGCATGCCGGGTATGGACTGGGCTGGGGATCGGACTTCGACGGCGGCCTGCAATATCTCGTCAATCCGGACTTCGAGGTCGACCTGGAGGAGGGCGTACGCCTGCAGGGACAGCTCGGCGGATTCTCCAACTACACCGGCGTCGGGCTCGGGCTGCTGCTGTAACCCTCATGGCGGTGGCGGTTCGCCAGCGCACTGAAGCGAGCATGGACGCTCGCGACCATGCCGGTTCACGCCATTTGCGCAGCGTCACGACAGGATGTCAGTGATAAGGCCGGGAGCGCTCATTGCATCTTCAGACGCGTCCCGAACGCGGCCTTGAGGCCATCGAGCGCAAAGGCCAGCAGGACCGAGGCGCAGAATACGGCCACGATCAGAAGCGGTGAGATCGCTCGCATCAGCAGGCCGCGGCTCGCCAGGATGAAGAAGATCAGGATGTCCGCGATCATAGACAGCACGATCCAGACACTCGGTCCTGAGCTCCAGAGGCGGCGCCGCTCCCGCACGACGTAAAAGAGCGCCTGGCTGGTGAACGAGAGCGTCACACAGGCGAGTGTCTGCAGCTGTGCCTGGCCAAGCCCGAGCCGGTAGCGGCCGACGGCGATCACCGTTGCGCAGAACACCACGTTGCACAGTGCCAGGGCGGTGCCGAGCAGCGTAATGTTGTTCACGTGCCACGTGTTGGGTTTCAGCGAGGGACGCACGTGGTCCGTGGTTGCCGACATCGCGAGGAAGTCGCCCGTGATCATCAGCAGGGCCATCAGCCGGGGCGTGAGGATCGCGTGTCCGGTCATGACCAGCCCGACCACGAGCAGCAGCATCTGGGAGAGTTTCTGCGTCAGCGAGCGCAGCGTGTAGGTGAGGATGCGCTGAAAGGTGATGCGCCCTTCGCGGATCGCGCTGACGGTTCCGGCAAGGCCGGGTTCGGTCAGGACGATTCCGGCGGCCGACTTCGCCACGTCGGTCGCGCTGGAGACCGCGATGCCCATCTGTGCCTGGCGCAGCGCGGGCGCGTCGTTCGCTCCGTCGCCGAACATGCCCACCGTGTGCCCGCTCGCCTGCAGCGCGCGCACGATGTGGAATTTGTCCTCGGGAAATACGCCGGCGAACACTGCGTAGTCGTGCGGACGAATACTCCCCGGGATCTGTCCGGGCGGGCAGAGCGGACCGTCGAGGCCCACCTCGCGCGCGACCACCTGCGCGGTCACCGGGGCATCACCGGTGATCATGACGGTCTCTACCCCCATGGTGCGCAACTCGCCGATGAGTGCGGCGGCGTCGGTACGAGGCGGATCACTTAGGGCGATCAGTCCGATGACCCGCAGGGCACCATCCGCCGGGCCCTCGGCGACGGCGAGCACGCGGTAGCCCTTGCCTGCGAGCGATTCGGCGTCTGCGATGGTTTGCGCCGCAGGGGCGGCGATCGTCTGCAGCGTTGCAAAGGCGCCTTTGACGATTCGGAGCGTGCGACCGGCGCTGTCGATGGCCGTCGCTTCGGCGCGCTTGCGCGTCGGGTCGAACGGAACGAAGGATACGAGTCGGGCGTCGCCCTTCGCGGGCTGCGTGGCGGCCGCGACGCGGATGGCGCTGTCGACGGGGTCCGCGCCGCCCTCGGAACTGGCGAGCGCGGCGCGGGCCAGGACCTGCGCCGCGTCATAGTCCTGCGCAGGCCGAACGGCAGTCACCGCCAGCGCATTCTGGGTGATCGTGCCGGTCTTGTCGGAACACAGCACGTCGAGCGTGGCCGCATCCTCCACGGAGGACAGGCGGGTGGGCAGTACGCCGCGCGCGGCGAGTGCACGCGCACCGAGTGCGCTGGCCAGTGTGAACGTGGCGGGCAGGGCGACCGGTATGGCCGCGAGGATTGCCGTGAGTGTCAGCGAAATGACTTCGTGGGTCGGCAGGCCCAGCACCGCAGCATAGGCCACCTGAGCGAGGACGACTGCGCCGTTGAAGATGGCCAGGTTGCGCACCACGCGCAGTACCGTGGTTTGCTGTGTGCTCACGCCATGTGCAGTGCGCACCAATTCGGCGGTGCGACCGAATCGCGTGCGGGTCCCCGTGGCGCTCACCAGGGCGAGCGCCTCTCCGCGGCGCACCAGTGCACCGGCGTAGGTGCTCCGGCCCGGGGTGCCTTCCACCGGCAGCGACTCACCGGTGAGCGTTGATTGATCGAGCAGCACCTCGCCGTCGAGCAATTGCACATCGGCCGGCACGATGCCGCCCAGGGACAGCTTGACCACGTCGCCCGGCACCAATTCGGCGGCCGGAACGGTCTTCCAGACGCCGTCGCGGCGTACCGAGGCCATCAGCGCGAGACGGGACTTAAGCGCCTGCAGCGTCGCGCGCGCCCGCGCCTCCTGCACGAATCCCAGCACGGCGTTGAACAGTACGAGCACCCCGATCACGAGTGCCTCGACGTATTTGCCGAGTGCCAGCTGCAGTACGACCGCCGCCTCGAGCATCCACGGTACGGGGGCCCAGAACTTGGCGAGAAGCCGCCGCCAGGGTGCGGTGTCCTGCTCGCTCATGGCATTCGGACCGTACTGCGCCAGGCGGTGCTGCGCCTCCGAACTGCTCAGACCGTCGGCTGCGCCTCGGGGAGCCCCAGGGGGTGGCCCGTGTGGCTTGGGGGAGTGCGCCGGTTCGACAGGCGTGGGTTTCGACACGATTCGCTCGCTGATCGACGCGGCAAGTGTAGCCGAGATGCCATCGGGCGGATGCGGGGGGCCGCGCAGGGCGTCACTCGACAGCCCGCCAGCCGTCATTGCACACTGGCTGCCCAGTGCCGCCGGCCCCGGGCCGATCCGGCCGGGCAATTCTCGAGGTCCATCCATGTCCGAGCAGCGTCGCGCCGCCGACCCGCCAGCGCCTCCCGTCATCGTCTGGTTCCGCAATGATTTGCGCCTCGGCGACCATCCCGCGCTGGCTGCGGCGCGCGCCGCGGGCGGCCCTCTGATCGCGCTGTATATTCTGGATGAGACTCTCCCTGGGGGCCGTCCGCTCGGTGGCGCCGCACGCTGGTGGCTGCATCACAGCCTCACGGCGCTGGATGCGGCGCTGCGAACGCTCTCCCGGGACGCCCCCCACGGATTGACGCTGTGCCTGCGCCGCGGCTCGAGCGAAGGGGTCCTGCGCGAGGTGATTGCCGAGACCGGTGCGACACGCGTGTTCTGCAATCGCACCTATGATCCGCTCCTCGATGCACTCGATGAGACGCTGACCGGACCGCTGCGCCGATGCGGCGCGGCGCTCGAGTCGTTGCCCGGAGCGATGCTCGCCGAGCCGGGTGCGTTGCGGACCGGCGGCGGCGGCCCGTTCAAGGTGTTCACCGCGTTCTGGAACCGCTTGAGCGCGCTCGAGGTGGCGCCGCCGCTGCCGGTGCCGCGCACGCTCACCGGCAGCGCGAGCGCTCCGCGCAGCGAGCGACTCGAGGACTGGGGTCTGCTGCCGGGTTTGGGGTGGGACAGTGGTTTTGCGCCGCTGTGGACTCCGGGGGAGAAGGGGGCGCGTCTGCGGCTGCGCGAGTTCCTGGGCCGGCAGTTCGAGGGCTACCGCACTGCCCGCGACGTGCCCTCGGTCGAGGGGACCTCGCGGTTGTCGCCGCATCTGTGTTTCGGGGAGATCAGCGCCCGGTACATCTGGCATGCGCTGCTGAACGCTCCGGGTGGCGGACGGGCCGAACTGGTGGGCAACGGCTTTCTGCGCGAACTCGGCTGGCGGGAGTTCGCGCGCTATACCCTGCATCATTTCCCGAGCCTGCCGCAGCGTCCGCTGCGCCAGGAGTTCGAGGCATTCGGCTGGCGCGAGGATGCTGCGGGGTTCGATGCCTGGTGCCGAGGGCGCACCGGCTATCCCATCGTCGATGCCGGCATGCGTCAGCTGTGGCACACCGGCTGGATGCACAATCGCGTGCGCATGATCGTCGGCTCCTTCCTGGTGAAAGATCTGCTCGTGCCCTGGCAACGCGGCGAGGCGTGGTTCTGGGACACGCTTCTCGATGCAGACCGCGCCAGCAATGCGCTCAACTGGCAGTGGGTCAGCGGATGCGGTGTGGATGCCGCGCCGTACTTCCGCATCTTCAACCCCGTTGCGCAGAGCGAGCGCTTCGATCCCGACGGCGAATACCTGCGCCGCTGGCTGCCCGAACTGCGTGCACTGCCGGCCCCATCGATCCACGCGCCCTGGAATGCCAGGCCGCTAGAGCTGGCACAGGCCGGCGTGCGGCTCGGAGAGACCTACCCGCGGCCGATCGTCGAGCACGACGAGGCACGCAAGCGCGCGCTCGCCCGGTTCGAAGCGCTCCGGCAGCGCAGCTGAACGGGACGGGCGCGGGTATGCGGCGCGGTGAGGTGAAGGGCACATGGTGACGGTGGCGTTCCTGGGGCTGGGCCGCATGGGCTTCGGCATGGCGGACCGGCTGCGCAGCGCCGGGGTCGAGCTGCGGGTGTTCAATCGCACGGCCTCGCGTGCCGATGCGCTGGTCGCGGCGGGGGCGCGCCGCTGCGCGGCGCCTCGCGAGGCTTGCACCGGTGTGCACGCCGCTTTCTCGATGGTGGCCGATGATGCGGCCTCGCGCGCGCTCTGGCTCGGGGCTGACGGCGCACTCGAAGCACTGTCGAGCGGTGCGATGCTCATCGAGTGCTCGACGCTCTCGCACGATTGGGTGCTGGAGTTGAGCTCGCGGGCCGCTGCGGTCGATGTGCGCTATCTCGATGCCCCGGTGACGGGTCTGCCCGAGCAGGCGGCCGCCGGTGCGCTGACGCTCCTCGTGGGCGCGCGCCATGCCGACCTCGAGGCAGCGCGGCCGCTGTTCGATGCGCTGGCCCGCTCGATCATCCATTTCGGGCCGGTCGGCGCCGGTACGGCCTACAAACTGCTGGTGAATTTGCTCGGCGCGGTTCAGATTGCCGCGGCCGCCGAGGCGATGGCGTTCGGGGAGCGCGCGGGCCTCGACCCGATGCAGCTCGCCCAGGCGCTCGGCAGCGGGCAGGCTGCCAGCCCGCAGGTGATCCGCAACACGCGCCGGATGGCCGAGAATCAACACGCCGAGCCGGTGCACTTCACGCCGCAACTTCGCCTGAAGGACGTCGAGTACGCGCTGGCACTGGCGCACAAGCTCGGCGCCGGCGCCCCGTTCGGCGCGCTCGCCGAGCGCTGGTTCGGACAACTGGCCGAATCCATGCCCGCCGGTATCAACGAGAGTGCCATCATCGAAGTGGCGCGGCGGCAGCACCCGTAGCGCGCAGCGTATCCTGTGCCCAGTTCACCCAAGGGGAAGGTGCCGATGGACGATCGCCCGGCGCTTCGAGCCACCCGCCGACCTTCAGTTACGGTCGCATGGCTGCAGTGTCGCAATCTCTGGCGCCGCTGGCCGCGTGCTGCCGCTGCGTTTACCGTGGCGTTTCTCGCGCTCGGTCTGTTGGGTCGTATCCGCGTCGTCGAATACCTCTTGGCCCTCTCGGCGCTCTCACCCCGGTTGGTGGTGACGCTGAGCGCGATGCTCGCAGCCATTCTCACGCTGCGCCGCGGCGGGCGCCTCACGAACAATCGTCACCGCGACTGGCTCGCGGCCTTGCCCCGCAACCTGCCGATCGCGATGCGCGCGAGCGGCGGGCCGCTCACCGTGCTGTTGATCGCCGCGGTGCTGCTCGCCGTCCTGTCGCTTGCGGGCCGTTGGCCTGCATGGATCGCAATGCGGTTGATTGGCAGCATCGCCGCAGGAAGCGCCCTGGGCACAGGGCTCGGCGCCGCGTTCACGATCGCCAGCGCGCGCCCGGCGGGGCGTGGCGGGCGTCGTGCATACCGGCAGCCGCGCTCGCATTACGCCACGGCGCGTCCCGCACGCGGCGCCCGGAGCCGCCCGACGCTGTTGCCGCTGGGGGCCTGGCCGATCGCGGAAGCACGGTTTCGCGATCGCCCGGCGGTCCGCGCCCGCAGTCTGATCCTGCTGTTGCTCGCGGTGCCGATGGGTGTGTCGGGTGGCACGGTGCTCGCCGCCGCAGCCGCCTGGCTGATTGTGCTGCACCTGGTCAATCTCACGCGGGCGATGCTGCGCACGGCCTTCAGTGCCGCTCGCTGGCTTGCGCCCACCGCACCGGGTCCGGCGCGCTTCACCTGGGCACTGACGCATCGCGTACTCGGTGCGCAGGTGCTCGCTGCCGCGCTGCTCCTGGCGATTGCCGCAGTGACGCGAGCAGCCTCCGATCTGCGCCTCGCTGGACTCATCGTGACCGGCTGGTTCGCATTGGTTCTGGTGCTGGGGGCGGCCGGCTCGATGCTCGCACTGCGCAGCGGTGCGAGTGCGGCCTCGATGCTGCAGCGGTGGGGGCGATGAGCGGCATCGAAGCACAGTCCGTCCCGCCGGTGCTGTGCATCCGCGGGCTCACGGCCGGTTACGACGCCCAGCCGGTGTTGCGCGACGTCAGTCTGCAGATCGCGATAGGAGAATGGTGCGTCGTGCTCGGTCCGAACGGCAGCGGCAAGTCAACGCTGCTGTATGCGGCGGCCGGGCTGCTGCCCGCGCGCAGTGGACACATCGAATTGTCCGGCGTGCCGCTCGACGATGCGGCAGCGGCGAAGCGGGCGCTTGGCTTCGGGTGCGCGCCGGAGCGTCTGCCGGGACTGCTCACCGGCCGGCAGTGCCTGCAGGTCTACGCGGCGGCCAAGGGGCTCATGGAGATCGACCGCAGTGTGCTCGAGCTGGCCGAGGCGCTGGCGCTGAGCGGGCAGCTCGGGCGGTATGTGGATACGTATTCGCTCGGCATGCGCCAGAAGCTGGCGGTCCTTCTGGCCCTGATCGGGGCTCCGCGCCTGATCGTGCTCGATGAGGCGTTCAACGGTCTGGATCCCTCCAGTGCGGCGATCCTGAAACATCACCTGCGTCGCCTCGTCGAGGAGCGGCGCTCGGCGGTGCTGCTCGCCACCCATGCACTGGAGATCGCCGAGCGCTACGCCGACCGCGTCGTGCTGCTGCTCGAGGGGCGGATCCGCCAGGTGTGGGACGCCGCGCAGCTCGCCGCGCATCGCGCCGCCGGCAAGCCGCTCGAGGAGCTGCTTGCGGCGGCGGCCGGTGGCCCGTGAGGGGGGCGGGTCAGCGCCAGGGCCAGGGCTTCAGTGCGAAATTCTTCGGCGGCGTGTTGCCGGCCAGGTGGCGCACGAAGTAATCCCAGCGGCGCACCGTGATGTACGGCGTCGCATAGCCGTAGCCGTGCCGCACGTTCGGAATGGCGATCATGCTGAACGGCCGGTTCGCCTTGATGAGCGCCTCGACGACGATCTGGGTGTTCTCCGGCGGCACGTTGTCATCAAGCGTGCCGTAGGTGAGCATCAGATGGCCGCGCAGATGCCCCGCCAGCAGTTCATTGGCCTGGTTGTCGTAGTTGGTGGTCCCGTTGGCGTTGCGCTTCAGCAGGCCCTGATAGAGCTCGCCCCAGTCGTTCTCGTAGTCCCGGTTGTCCTGGTTGCCGCTCTCGGCCCAGCCGACTTTGAAGAAATCCGGGTAACGGAACATCGCATCCGCGGTGGCGTTGCCGCCGCCGGAGTGTCCCCAGATGCCGACCCGGTTCAGATCGATCCAGGGGTACCGCTGCGCGAGTTGGCGGATGGCGGCGACCTGGTCCGGTAGCGTGTTGTCGCCCATGTCGCCATACCAGTAGCGCTGGAAGTGCCTCGAGCGATACGGCGTACCCATGCCGTCGACGGCGATGACGATGAAGCCGAGCTCGGCGAGGGCCTGATTGTCGTAGTCGGAAGGCTCGAAGCGGAACGTGAACACCGAGCCGATCTGCGGTCCCGGATACACGTAGTCGATGATCGGGTATTTCTTGTGCGGATCGAAATTCGTCGGCTTGAACAGCAGCCCGTAGAGCTTGGTGTGGCCGTCGCGTGCCGTGACGACGATCTGCTGCGGCGCCTGCCATCCGATCGCACGCAGCCGCTTGAGGCTCGCGCGTGCGACGGTCGCGATGACCCGCCCGGTGGCTGCCGAGCGCAGCGTGGTGACCGGCGCGTGCTGCGGGGTCGAGCAGCTGTCGACGAAGTACTTCCCGTCCGGCGACATGCTGATGAGATTGTCGCAGTCGCGTGGCGTGAGCCGTTTCGGGGCGCCGCCGGCGAGATTCACCTTCCAGAACTGCTCGTAGTAGGGATTGATGCCCGCAATGCGCCCGACGGCGCGGAACCAGACGGTACCGGTGCGCCGATCCACGTGCAGCACCTGCGTGACGTCGCCGCGTCCGGTCGTGACCGGCCGTTCGAAGTGACCGCTCTTGAGGCTGTAGAGGTCCAGGTTGCCCCAGCCGGTGCTCGAGCTGTACCACAGGACCTGGCCGGAGGCCGGGAGGTAGCGCCAATCGACGGCACCGATGCCGCTCTGGTAGTACTTCGTGGTGCTGTATTCGAATACCGTGCGCACGGCGCCGGTGCGTGCGTTGGCGACGCGGAACCATTCATGCTCGCGGTCGCGCGAGGTGCTCACCAGCGCGAGCGTCTTGCCGTCGGGAGCCCATTCGACGTCGTCCCAGTGGCCGTTGTTCTGGCAGCTGATGTCGTCGCACAGGCTCGAGAGTCGCTGCTCGGGCGGCATCTGCAGCCGGATCACGCGCCCGCTCGCCACGTCGATGATGACCGGATCGATCATGAAGACGTGCGTGTCCCCCGGCAGCGGGTATTTCCATTTCTGCAGTTTCGGATGCCCGATCGCGGCACTGACCAGGTACATATCGCCGACCTTGCGCTGGTCCTGCTGATAGGTGGCGATCTTGCGGGAGTCGGGCGACCAATTCAGTACCGGGCGCTTCGAGCGCAGCCAACCGGCATTGTCGGTGGCATAGCCGAAGTTCTTCACCCCGTCGAAGGTCAGCTGACGCTCCTTGCCGGTGTGCACGTTGCGCACCCACAGGTTCCAATTGCGGATGAACGCAAGGTACTTGCCGTTCGGCGAGAGAATGCCCGGCTCGCGCGTCCCCGCGGTGGCGGTGCTGCACTGCCCGGCGCCACTGAGATCGCAGATGAAACGCTTGCCCGCGCGTGTCACGTGCAGGCGGCCGTGCAGGATCTTGATCGCGGTGATGCCCAGTTTGGTCGGGTCGACCGGTTTGCCGATCGCGTTGCCGAGCGCGGCGGCGAGCTTGATGCGGTTGAATGCCGGGGCAACTTTGCCGTTCGTCGCATCCATGATGCGGTAATGGTCGCCGCGGGCATCGTGGTCGATGAACCAGAACCGGTCGCCTGCAAGCCAGTGCACCTGCTCGACATCATCGTCGACCAGCGGTGCCGTGGCGTAGGGCATGAACTGGGCGGCGCGGGCGTAGTCCTGCGTGCTCAGATGTCGGCCCTGGGCAAGGGCGGCGTGGGTGGGCAGGGCTGCGACGCATGCGAGTAAGGCGCAGCGGCAGAAATCGCGCAGATTCTGATTCAAAGGCGTCCCCGGGTACTGGTGGCCGCGTCGGTGCGGCTCGGTACCGTGCAGGTTACGCCAGGGTTATCGGCCGGGAAACCCCGCCGGCGCGTTCAGCGCAGCTGGCTGTCCTTGCTGCCGCGGCGGTTGTAGCCGCTGAACGTGGCAGCCGCCTCGTCGCTGGCGCGCTGGCAGGGGAGACACAGGCGCACCCCGGGAACGGCCTGCCGGCGCTCGGGCGGAATCTCTTCGCCGCACTCGGCACAATGCGTCAGCCCCGGCCCGCGCGCGAGCCGGGCGCGCGCACGCTCGATCGCGTCCGTCACGGTCGCATCAATCTGATCCTGCACGGCACCGTCGCCGGCCCAGCCGGTGGCCATCGTCTGTCCTCCGAATCGCTGCGCGGATTTCGCATTCTACGCCCGACGACGCGCGAGCCCGCCGCGAAGGTATTGCGGGAGATAATATCAAAATATATTATAGTCTATAAAGATTATCTCTCCGCATATGAGTAACGAACAATTTCGCCAGCTGGGCTTCCTGTTCAAGGACGTCAGCCGCCGCTACACGCGGCGCTTCGAGGAGCGCGCCCAGGCGCTCGCGCTGACCTTGCCGCAGTGCCGGGCCCTGATCCATCTGCAGAGCAACGAGGGCGTGAGCCAGAAGCGGCTCGCCGAACTCTCGGACGTCGACCCGATGACGCTGGTGCGCATCCTCGATCGCATGGAGGCCGACGGCTGGGTGCAGCGGCGCTTCGATCCGGCCGACCGGCGTGCACACACGCTCTGGCTTACGGCCGAGGCAGCCCCCGTACTCGAGCAGATCTGGCGGCTGATTGCCGAGACGCGCGCGGAGATGCTGCAGGGCCTCTCGAGCGAGGAGCGCGCTCAGCTGGTGGCGTTGCTCGAGCGCGTGCAAGCCAACCTTGCGGCGCTTGCGCCCCTGACGGCCGATGACTCTTCCGCACCCGATGCCGGGCGCAGGTCCACGAGGTCCAACCGATGAACGATTCCGGGCACGACGCCCCGTCCGAGCACGAATCCCCGCCTGCGACCCGTCCGCTGCGCGAGCGTCTGCGCCGCCCGCTGCTGTGGGGCGTGCCGGCGATCGTGATCGCCGGGGCCGTGTATATCTACCTCACGAGCGGCCGCTACCAGTCGACCGACGATGCGTATCTGCGTGCCGCCCAGGTGCAGATCAGCGCGGACGTTTCCGGACGCGTCGTTCAGGTGGATGTCCACGACAATGAACGGGTGAAGCAAGGGCAGGTGCTCTTCCGGCTCGATCCGCGGCGGCTGCGCATCGCGGTCGCGGCAGCGCGGTCCCGGTTGGCCGCGGCGCGTCTCGCCGTGCGCGCACTCGAGGCGGATTACCGTGCCGATCTGGCGGCACTGAATTCGGCCAGAAGTCGCCAGGCCTATGCACGGCGCGAGCTCCTGCGCCGCGAGCGGCTGCTGAAGATCGGCGTGTCCTCGAGGTCGCAGTTCGATCGGGCCCGCCTGGACTTGCAGCAGTCGCAGGCGGCGGTCAGCGCCGCGCAGCAGAAGATCGAGGCCGTGCTCGCCCGCCTCGGCGGCAACCCGGCGCTGCCGGTGCGCCAGCATCCCCAGGTCGCCGAGGCGCAGGCGATGCTCGATCATGCGCTGCTCGAGCTCTCCTACACCACGGTGCGGGCCCCCACGGACGGCATCGTGACGGAAGTCGATCACCTGCAGGTCGGTGGCTACCTGCCGCTCGCCACGCCGGCGTTCGTCCTGGTCTCGACGCATGATGTGTGGATCGAGGCGGACTACAAGGAAAATCAGCTCACCAACATCCGTCCGGGCGACACGGCGACCGTGAACATCGATGCGTATCCGGACCAAACGTTCCACGCCGTCGTCTCCAGCATCACCCCGGGCACCGGTGCGCAGTTCTCCGTGCTGCCGCCGCAGAATGCGACCGGCAACTGGGTCAAGGTCGTGCAGCGGCTCGACGTGCGGTTGCGCCTGGTGGGGCGGATGCCGCCGGTGCGCTCGGGGCTGAGCGCCTCGGTGACGATCGATACCCAGTCCGGGCCAGCTGCGCACCACGCCGCGGCGTCCGCCTCAGGTTGAAGCGCCGCCGCGATGACCGACGCCGAACATGACCGGATCCACCGTGTGCCGATCACCATTGCGGTGACCTTGGCGACGATTCTGCAGTCGGTCGATACGACCATCGCCAACGTCGCGCTGCCGCACATCGGTGGCACCATGTCCGCGACGATCGATCAGATGGACTGGGTGCTGACCTCCTACATCGTGGCGGCGGCAATCGTCACGCCGCTGTCGGGGTGGCTTGCCGGCCGGTTTGGCCGCAAGAAGGTGTTACTGATCTCGGTACTGGGGTTCACGGTGACCTCGGCGCTGTGCGGCATGGCGCAGACCATCGATCAGATCGTCCTGTTTCGTCTGCTGCAGGGCGGCTTCAGCGCCGGGCTCGTGCCGCTCTCCCAGGCGGTGCTGCTCGACATCAATCCGCCGGAACGTCACGGGCGCGCGATGGCGCTCTGGGGGCAGGGCGTGGTGCTCGGTCCGATGCTCGCTCCGGTGCTCGGCGGCTGGCTCACCGACAGTTACAGCTGGCGCTGGGTGTTCTACATCAACGTGCCGTTCGGCATTCTCTCGGCCATCGGCATCATGACCTACCTGCGCGAGACGCAGAAGCGCAAGTCTTCGTTCGACTTCTTCGGTTTCGCCACCCTGAGCCTCGCAGTCGGTGCGTTGCAGATCATGCTCGACCGGGGCTCGCTGAAGGACTGGTTCGGCTCGACCGAGATCTGGATCGAGATGGGGCTCGCCGTTCTCGGCCTGTACTGGTTCCTCGTCCATACTTTCTCGGCGCGCGAGCCGTTCGTCAGTCCCAGCCTGTTCCGCGACCGCAATTTCAACGCCGGCAATATCCTGATCGTCGTGGTCAGCATGGTGCTGTTCGCGACCCTCGCGCTGCTGCCGCCGCTGCTGGAGGATCTGCTCGGCTATCCGGTGCTCACCACCGGCATCGCCATGGCGCCACGCGGCTTTGGAAGCTTCGTGGCCATGTTCCTCGCCGGGCGGTTGATGGAGAAGTTCGATCCGCGCCTGCTCATCGGCGTCGGTCTGGCGATTGCCTCGCTGTCGCTGTGGAACATGGCGAGCTATTTCTCCACCCAGATGCCGCAGTCGCTGATCTGGGGCGTGACCTTCATGCAGGGACTGGGCATCGGACTGACCTACGTCACCATGACGACAGTAGCGTTTACCACCTTGGCGCCAAAGCTGCGTTCCGAGGGCACTGCGGTGTACAACCTGCTGAGGAACATCGGCAGCAGCGTCGGCATTGCCGCGACCAGTGCCCTGCTGACGCGCAACACACAGGTCATGCACGAACGGCTGGCGTCGCACATCGTGCCCTACGGGGCGCAGATCCAGCTGCATGCCCCGTTCAGCTTCACGTCGATCGCCGGACTGTCCGCGCTCAACGAGGTCGTGACGCGTCAGGCGCGCATGATCGCGTACAACGACGATTTCAAATTGATGTTCGTGATGACGCTCTCGCTGTTTCCGCTGCTGCTTCTGTTGAAGCCGCGCCGCAAACTCAGCCAGAGCGAAGAACCGCTGGTCATGGAGTAGTGTGATGGCACGCGCCGGAAAGTTTGTTCGCCACGGACGCGGCCTGGTGGTCGCGGCTGCGGTTGCCGGGCTCGGCGGTTGCACGGTGGGTCCGGCGTTTCACCGCCCCGCGGTGCCGCTGCCGGCGCATTACCGACCTGCGGGCGAGCGGGTGCGCGGCGAGCGTGCGCCGCCGGCAGCCTATCGGGAGCACGCCGCGCTCGGTCTTGGCGCGAGCGGGCCGTGGTGGCGGCTGTTTCGCTCCCCGCAGCTCGATGCGCTGGTGCGCGCGGCGCTCCTCGACAATCATGACGTGGCGGCCGCGCAGGCGGCCCTCGAGCGCTCGCGCGAGCTGGTGACCGTGAGCGGCGCGGGCCGCTATCCGCAGATCGGCTTCAATGCCG
Source organism: Pseudomonadota bacterium (assembly GCA_021820785.1). The sequence goes on along the minus strand of JAKADE010000003.1, from coordinate 9,318 downwards.
GGACCGGACGGCAGAAGTACGGTGCGGAATTCCTCGGTCCGGACGCGTTCGCTCCTTTCAGCTACGTCGCCGGCGGCGTCAACGTCGCCTATCAGCTCGACTATCTCGGCGAGGTCCGCCGCAGCATCGAGGAGGCGCGTGCCGCAGAACAGTATCAGCGCAGCGAACTCGCCGCCACGCGGCTGATCTTGAGCGGACAGGTCGCCACCGAAGCGCTCGACATCGCCACTGACCGTGCCGAAATCCGCGCCATCCGCCGTCTGCTCAGCGAGGATCGCGCCAACCTGAAGCTCGTGCGGGCGGCGGTTGCCGCAGGGTCCGAGCCGCGCCTCGATGTGCTCACCGCGCAGACTCAGCTCGCCAGCGACGCGACTCTGCTGCCGCCGCTGTACCAGCGGCTCACGACCGCCCGGCACGCGCTTGCGGTGCTGCTCGGCCGCACGCCGGCGTCCTGGCGAAGTCCCGACCCGCGGCTCAGCGAGATCCGCCTGCCGGCGCAGGTGCCGGTCGCACTGCCGTCACTGTTGCTGAAGCGCCGTCCGGACATCCTGGCCGCCGAGGCGCAGCTGCGGGCCGCAACCGCTGCGGTCGGCATCGCGACCGCGAAGCTGTATCCGCAGATCACGCTGAGTGCGACGCTGAGTGAAGAGGCGCTGCGCCCGCAGCACTTGTTCGATGCGAGTTCGCTCGCCTGGTCGCTCATCTCGGGGCTCACCGCGCCGCTGTACGAGGGTGGAAAGCTGCACGCCGAACGGCGTGCCGCGCTCGATGCGCTGCATGAGCGGGCCGACCTGTACCAGCAGGTGGTGATCCGCGCCTTCGGGCAGGTGGCCGATGCGCTCGATGCACTGCGTCACGATGCGCAACTGCGCGCCGCCGAACACCGGGCCCTCGCCCTGTCGCGACGGCGGGTGCGGCTGGAACGGGCGAGCTACCAGGCGGGCAATTCCGGTCTGTTGCCGGTCCTCGACGCACAGCGCCAGCGCGAGCGGGCGCTGCTCGGTCTGCTCGCCGCCGAGCATCGCCAGTACGTCGACACCATCAGCCTGATGCTCGCCGCCGGCGGCCAGGTGGCTGCGGCCGATCCGGCCGCAGCGGCTACAGCCCCGAGAGGCTCACTCCGCCGGACTTCACCTGGATTTTAACCACCGCGCAGCTCTGGTGCGCCCGGCGCAGCGCCGCGCAGGCGGCGAGTGCGTCAGCGTGGCTCATCTGCTGCGAGCGCAGCGTCGTCAGCTTGTTCGCGCCGGATGGCGCGATCACCTGAACCTGGGTGAGCAGACTGGCGAAGCGGGACTTCAGCTGCTTGGCCGCTGCGCTCGCCGCGCTGGCCGTGCGGTAGCGGCCGAGTTCGACCTGGAAGCCGGCCAGCTTGTCGATTTCAGCCTGAGCCTTGCTCGCTTCGGTCGCATTCGGGAACTGGCTGACGAACGCCTCGTAGGCCGCCACCGTCCCGGCGCTCTTGGCGCTCTTCCACGCGCTCGCTTCCTTCAGGCTCGTCAATGCGCCTTGTGCCTCGGCCGTATATGCCCCGTTCGGGTACTGCGCCAGGTACTGCTGGTACGACTCGACGGTGCCGGCGCTCTTGGCGCTTTGCCAGGCGTGCTGGTCCTGGAGCGATTCGATGCGGTTGCGCGCCTGCTGCACGCGCGGATCGTCGGGGTGATGCTGGATGAAGCTGCGGTACGCGGCCACGGTGCCCTGCGCCGAGGCCTTCTGCCAGTCGGCATTCGGCGAACTGCAGCCGGCGAGCACGCCTGCGGCGAGCACACAGAGCCCAAACGATGCAAGCGATGTCTTCTTCACGGCACACCCCGTAGGGAGGATTCGAGCGCCTAAGCTACCCCAGGCGCTGCAAATCTTCCAGACACGCCCGCGCCTGTGCTGCGCTCAGCGGCAGATCGAGGCGAAGGACGGGCGAGGACCGCTCGGTTCCGGCCAGCGCTGCGGGCTCCTGCGCAGCTTGCTCACCGGGTAGCCCATGGCCGCCACCTTCGCCACCATCGCGTCGTAATCCTGCCGGGAGATGTGCGGCGTACGGGCCATGAGCCAGACGTAGTCGCGCGCATCCCGCGCCACGATCACCCGGTTGTAGTGCGGTGACAGCCAGGCGACGATGTACTGCAGGCGCAGGAACCAGAACAGGTGCACGTGCCACTCGGCATTGCCGGTGTGGCGGACTACCGTGGCGGTCGAATGAACCGTGTGCAGCCGGGAGGTGAAGCTGCCGCGCCGGAAGCGAAACACCGTGCAGATCGATCCATCCGGTTCGAGGCGGTAGTTCTCCACCGGGTTGTAATCGTCGCGCTCGATGCGGGTCGGAATCGCGGCGATCACGTACCAGCGCCCCACGTAGCGCTTGAGGTTCACGTGTGCGACCGGCGGAATCGGCTTCTCGGCGGCGAGCGTCCGGCAGGCTGCGAGGCTCAGTGCAACGAGCAGCACCAGAGTTGCGCGCGCGGCCCTCATGGACGCGCTCCGGTCTGCGGCCGCGCAAATCGGTAATGGGCCACCAGCCATTCACTGCCTCCGGCGTAACCGAACAGCTCCGCACATGCCATCCAGAAGATGCGCCAGCGCTGGAACCACAGCCGGGCGTTTGCGCCATAGGCCTCGCGCAGCACCTCGAGCACGCGCTCGCGCTGCGCATCCTGGTGCGCCAGCCACAGGTTCGCCGTGCGGCTGTAGTGCGTGCCATCGACGAGCCAGCGCTGCTCGAGGCGCAGATCGTCCTGAAAGTGCAGCAGCGTGTCGGCGGACGGCATCAGCCCGCCGGTGAAGAAGTGCCGGCCCATCCAGTTGTCCGCGCCGCTGGTCTCGAAGGGGTACATCACGGTCCGGTGAGCGAAGATGTGCGTGAAGAGCTTGCCACCCGGTTTCAGCCACGCCGCGATGCGCTGCATCAGCGCTTCGTAGTTGCGTACGTGCTCGAACATCTCGACCGAAACACAGCGATCGAAGCGCGACGCGTCGAGAATCAGTGCGTTGACGTCACGCGTGAGGACCTGAACGTTCGTCAGTCCGCGCGCCCGGCACTGCGCCTCGATGTGGTGGCGCTGACCGTGCGAGTTCGATACCGCCGTGATGTGCGCGTGCGGAAAGCGTTCGGCCATCCACAGCGTGAGCGAGCCCCAGCCGCAGCCGAGCTCGAGGATCTGCTGCCCGTCGGCGAGCTCCGCGCGCTGCGCATAGAGCGCGAGCATCGCCTCCTCGGCCTCGGCCAGGCTTTCTGCACCGTGTGCAAAATAACAGCAGGAGTACTTCAGGCGCGGCCCTAGGCACAGCGCGAAGAATTCCGCAGGCAGCTCGTAGTGCTGGGCGTTCGCCGCCTCGGTGTGGAGCGCAACGGGACTCTCGCGCAGCGCGGCGATGCGCGCGCTGAAGCGCTCGGCCTCACCCTCGGGGCCGCCACTGCGCTCGGCCTGCAGCCGCTCGGCGCACAGCCGGCGGATCCCGAGGCGCACCAGCGCGTCGGGCAGCAGGCCGCGCTCGGCGAACCCGAGCAGTCCAGGGGCCGGCCGGTCGCCGGGGAGTTCGAGGGGGGAGGTCACGACGGTGCTCATCTCTGGGCTCCTGATGGCGGTCGACGGGGAAACCACGGGAAGAAAATCGATGTGCGCTGCTGGTAGTCACGGTAGTCCTCGCCCCGCGAGCGCAGCGCCTGCGCCTCGGTCCATGGCACGCCGCTCAGGTAGCGCAGGAACACGAACATCGTGATCGGACCGAGCCAGGCGAGTGGGGCGAGCGGGGAGCCGACGGACCATGCCACGTAGGCGAACCAGTGCAGCCATTCGAAGAAGTAGTTCGGATGGCGCGAGTAGCGCCACAACCCGCTGCGGCAGGTGCGACCGCGGTGCGCAGGGTCGGCCCGGAAGCGCGCCAGCTGGCGGTCGGCGAGTGCCTCGCCGAGCACCCCCAGCAGCCACAGCAGCGCGCCGGCGACGAGTGCGCCCGGCGGCGGATCACGGTTCGCCGCGACCGCGACGAACGGCAGCGCGAACAGCGGGACGGAGAGTGCCTGGAACTGGAAGAATCCGAACCACCGACGCTGATCGCCGGCCCAGCGCTCGCGCAGCGCCTGGTACCGGCCGTCCTCTTCCTCGCGCCCGACGCGCACGGCCAGATGAACCGCCAGGCGCAGCGCCCAGCCGCCGCCGAGCACGGCGAGCACCATGCGCGCGCGCAGTGCGCCCGTGCCGCTCGCCGCCAGCACCAGGGCACATACCGCCAGCAGCGCTGACCAGAGCACATCGGCGATGCCCGCATTGCGGCGGCGGCGCTGCCAGACCCAGCCGCCGTACATCACCACCGCGGCCAGCCCCCAGAGAAGACCCAGGACTGCGAGTGATCTCATGTGGCGCTCCGGGCGGCGAACAACCAGCGCCGTGCGAGCGTCGTCAGCAGAGGCAGGGCGGCGGCCCAGCCGAGCGACAGGGCGAGCAGCGTCGGCAGCGGCCGAGGCGGGAAGATCACGGCGTGCCAGCCACGCGCGGCCGCCCAGTAGGACGCCGGGCCACCGGCGGCGCCGAGTGCCGCAGCGAGCCACGGGCGCGAGTGAAGGTAGCCGAACAACGGCACGATGGTCAGACCGAAAGATGCCCACAGCGCGAGCAGCCAGGCTGGTGAGGACCCGAGCGGCCAGGCGGCCGCGTAGCGAATCAGCCCGGTGTGCACCCAGCAGGTCTCGAGCGTCGCGCCGACGATCAGTGCGAGCGCGAGCAGGCGCGCCTCGATGCCCCGGTGCCGCGAGACCGCCAGTCGCCAGGCGATGAACGCCGCGGCGGCGCCCACTCCGGGCCAGACCCATCCGCGGCCGGCGCCACTCACCGCGGCGAACCAGACCAGCTCGTAGGTAATGAACGTGAGCAGCGTGTTCACTGCAGAGGCCCCTCGGCGTCGCGGCGCCACTGCGGCTTGACCAGTTTCAGGTGCGCCACGCCGAGCGCCCGTTCCCGAAAGCCGCCCTCGCAGTAGGCGAGGTAGAACTCCCACAGACGGATGAAGCGTTCATCGAAGCCCAGTGCGCGCACCTCGGCGAGGCGTGCCATGAAGCGCTTGCGCCACGCCTCGAGGGTCCGTGCATAGGAATCCCCGAAGTCCTCGAGCGAGATCAGCGCCAGATCACTGGCGCGGGTCTTCGCCGCCAGCATCGCGTTCACCGACGGAATGAAGCTGCCGGGAAACACGTGCCGCTTGATGAAGTCGACCGTCGCGAGCGCCTGCTCGTAGCGGTGATCCTCGATGGTGATCGCCTGGACCAGCGCTGTGCCGCGCGGGGTGAGCAGGCGGCTGATCGTGGCGAAGTATTCCTCGAGGTGATCTGCGCCCACGGCCTCGATCATCTCGATCGAGACGAGCTTGTCGTACCGGCCCGTCAAATCCCGGTAATCCGCCAGACACAACTCGATGCGATCCTCGAGGCCGGCGGCGCGGATCCGCTCCTGCGCGAGCCCGTATTGCTGAGCCGAAATCGTCGTGGTGGTGACGCGGCAGCCGTAGTGACGGGCGGCATGCAGCGCGAAGCCGCCCCAGCCGGTGCCGATCTCGAGTACGTGATCGCCGGGGCCCAGCGCGAGTTTGCGGCAGACCGTCTCGAGCTTGCGCTCGGAGGCCGCCTCGAGGGTGTCCGCGCCGCCGCTCCACAGCGCCGAGGAGTACATCAGATCCGGCGAGAGGAACAGCGCGAAGAACTCGTTGCTCAGGTCGTAATGGGCCGCGATATTGCGGCGGCTGCCGGCGCGCGTGTTGCCACGCGTGGCATGCCAGAGGCGGCGCGCGGTACCCGCCAGGCGGGCCCAGCCGGACTCCAGCCCGTCCAGCAGCTCGCGGTTGCGCACCAGCAGTTGTACGAGCGCGACCAGAGCATCGGAGTCCTCCAAGCCCGGGGCGGAGCAGCGCCACAGGCCATCCATGTACGCCTCTCCCGCGCCGACGCTGCCGCCGGCTGCAACGGCCCGATAGAAGGCCGGATCGGTCACCTGCAGGCGTACCGCGGGGGCGAGCGCGTCATCTGAGCCGAGTGTGACCGTGCCGAAGGCGTCCTCGATCTGGAGCCGCCCGGCGCGCAGCGCGGCCAGGCGCGACAGCAGCTGGCTGCGCAGGAAGCGCTCCAGGGCAGTCCCGCGCGGACGGGTGAGGGCTGCGACGGCAGTATTCATGCGGTACCTCGTGAAGGTCGTGATCTTTCCGGGTGGTCGTAGACGGGGACGCGCTTCAGCCACAGCCGCAGCGCCTGCCAGTAGATTGCGCCGATCACCTGGGTGCTCATCAGCGGGTAGCGCCACAGCACGCGCGCAAGATTCGCGCCCGTGAGCGGCCTGCGCTTGAGGTCCAGGGAGGCCTCGAACTCCACCTGCCGTCCGTCGCTGACGGACATGTGCACGCGCAGACGCTCGGCGGGCGCGCTGAAGCGCCAGCGATAATCGCGCTCGAGTGGCAGGAAGGGAGAGACGTGAAAGGCCTTGGCGAAATCCCATTGCCACAGCGCTCCGCGCCGCTCGGCCTGCGAGAGCGCGAGCACGTAGGCGTGCCGTTCGTTCCACGGTGTGTTGGTGATGTCGGCAATGACGGACTGCAGCGTCCCGTCGGTGTCATGGCAGTAATAGAAACTGACCGGGTTGAACACGTACCCGGCGTAGCGCAGATGGGTCAGCAGGCGCACCGGTCCCTGTGGCCGTTGGCCGGTGTGCCGCTCGACGAGGCTGCGCGCCGCTTCGGCGAGCGGGAGCGTCTCGGGTTGCAGATAGTCGCTGCGGCGGAATTCGGCAACGTTGCGCCGGTCGCGGGACCACAACCACCGGCCGGCGAACACCCGCTCGAGCTCATCGAGATCCAGACACAACTGCGCGATGCGGTAACTGAATGCGTGACGACGCGGCGCCAGGCGCCGGTGGTGCACCACGCCCTCGTACACGGCGCTCGAGAACGGTGTCGAGGCCGTCATGCGGCCGCCTTGCGCATCAGCGTCGTGGCGCTGCGCCCTTCAATCGCTTCGGCCACGGCGAGCGCACTGCGCATGCCGTCCTCGTGAAAACCCCAGCCCCAATAGGCACCGGCGAACCAGGTGCGCTGCACTCCCTGAATCTCCGGCCGGCGGCGCTGTGCGGCGAGCGCCTCGTGGGTGTGCACCGGATGCGCATAGCGCATCGTGCGCAGCACTCGGGCCGGATCGATTGCGGCGCTGCGGTTCAGTGTCACCACGAACGGCTCCGGCGCATCGATGTTCTGCAGCAGGTTCATGCAGTAGCTCACCGTGCAGGGCGCGCCGGGCTCACCGGGCACGTACGCGTTCCAGGCGGCCCATGCCTTGCGGTTGCGCGGCAGGAGCGAGGCGTCGGTGTGCAGTACCGCTTCGTTCATCTGGTAGCGAATGGCTCCGAGGATCGAGCGTTCGGCGTCGCTCGGGTCCGCCAGCAGTGCGAGTGCCTGGTCGCTGTGGCAGGCGAGGATCACCTGCTCGAAGTGCTCGGTCCCGGCGGCGTGCGTGATGCGCACCGCCTGCGCTTCGCGGTGCACCGCGTGCACGGGGCAGCCGAGGCGCTCGCGCACGTTCCAGCGCGAGCGCAATGCCTGCACGTAGCGGTCCGAGCCGCCGCGCACGACCCGCCACTCGGGCCGGCCGCTCACCGCGAGCATCTGGTGATTGGCCATGAACTGCACCAGGTAGCGGGCCGGGAACGAGAGGATCTGCTCGGGCGGGGAGGACCACAGCGCGGAGGCCATCGGCACCAGGTGCTCGTCGCGGAATGCCGCCCCGTAGCGGCCCGCCGCGAGGTACTCCCCGAGCGTCGGCCCTTCGCGCTCGCTGCTCAGCAGTGCAGGGGCTTCCCGGTAGAAGCGCAGCAGGTCGCGAATCATGCCGAGGAACCGCGGGGAGAGCAGGTTGCGCCGCTGGCAGAAGAGCGTATCGAGGCGCGTCGCGTTGTATTCCAGACCGGTCGCGCCGTTGTGCACCGAAAAGCTCATGGTGGTCGGCTGCGAGTCGACGCCGAGTGTCTCGAGCAGCGCCGTGAACAGCGGGTAGTGCCGGGGGCTGAAGACGATGAATCCGGAGTCGACGGCATAGCCGCGCCCCGCCAGGTGCACCTGGTGGGTGTGCGTGTGCCCGCCGAAGTAATCGTTGGCCTCGAACAGGGTCACCTCGTGACGCTGCGCGAGCAGCCAGCTGGCGGCCAGACCGGAGATGCCCGAACCGATGATGGCGATGCGCATGGCGTTACCGTTCGAGTGCTTTGAGCACGCGCGCCGGCAGCGGCTTCAGTCCGCTGATCAGCCCGAGCGCGGCGAGCAGGCGAAGTCCGTACCACGTCAGATCGATTTCCCACCAGCGAAACCCCTGGCGCGCGGTGCCGGGGAAGCGGTGGTGATTGTTGTGCCAGCCTTCACCGAACGTCAGCAGTGCGAGCAGGAAGTTGTTGCGGCTGTCGTCCCGGGTCTCGAAGCGGCGCGAGCCCCAGCCGTGCGCCAGGGAGTTGATGGTCACCGTGGCATGAAAGAGCGCCACCGTGGAGATGCAAAACCCCCACACGAGAAGCTGCGGCCCGTCGGTGCCGAGCTGCGGATCCACGCGCTGCAGCAGGGCGCCGAGCGCATACAGCGCCGCGGCGAGCGCCACGGGAACGGCGATGTCGTAACGGTCGAGCCAGCGCAGCTCAGGGTACTGGGCGAGGTCTGCCACCCGCTTCAGGTCGGTGCGGAACGCCCGGCGGGTGAGGAACCAGCCCATGTGGCTCCAGAGAAGGCCGTGTACCCGCGGGGAGTGTGGATCGAGCGGCGTATCGGCGTCGCGATGGTGATTGCGGTGGTGTGCCGCCCACCACAGCGGCCCGCGCTGCACGCACGCGGCGCCGATGATGGCGAACAGCAGCTGCACCGGTCGCGCGGCGCGGAAGGTGCGGTGCGAGAAGCCCCGGTGGTAGAAGCCGGTGATGGCGAACATGCGCACCGCGTACAGCGCGATGGCGATGGTGACTGCGGTGCCGGAGACACCGGTCCACAGCGCCCCGAGGCACCCCAGGTGCAGCGCGATGAACGGCGCGGCACGGAGCCAATCGATGCGGTCGGCGGTGCTCGGGTCCAGCGGCCGGTCACTGACCTCGGTGTCGAACCATTGCCGCAGCGTGTGACGCAGCGGCCGGCGCTTCGCGCCGGATTGGGCGGGCACGGGTATCGGGGAGACGCTCATCGCAGGGCACCACCAGTGACTATGATGCTCTATACGGAGCGGACCCGGATTTGGATGCACGCCGCGTCCACCCCTCGAGGCGGGGTGGACGCGCGGCGGCTCAGGCGGGGCGCTGCGGGGCGGTGCGGATGAGC
>JAKADE010000144.1 GCA_021820785.1 Pseudomonadota bacterium | reverse complement strand
GCCGGCGAGGCCTATGCGCGCATGATGAGCGGCAAGGCCCAGTACCGGGTGGTGCTCACGATGTAATGGCAGGCCGTGCCGGACGCCGCGCGGGTCACAGGCCCGCGAGCGCTTCCGCGCACGGCCGGCTAACTTTCAGCGTCAGCAACGGGTCTGCACGGGTGCGGCCGACGTTCACTGCCGCGATCGGCATGCCGGCGGCGGCTGCGGCCTGCGCGAATCGATACCCGGAGTAGATCATCAGCGAGGAGCCCACCACGAGCAGCGCTTCGGCGCGCGCGAGTGCGTCGAACGCCTGATCGACGCGCGCTCGCGGGACGCTTTCGCCGAAGAAGACCACATCGGGTTTTAGGATACCGCCGCAATGCTCGCAGGGCGGCACCGTGAATTCCTCGAAGGGCAGGCCCTCGAGATCCGCGTCCCCGTCGGGCGCTGCGAGTGCGGGCAGTTGGCCCCAGTGCGGATTCTCGCCGAGCAGCCGCTCCTGCAATGCCGCGCGTGTGCTGCGCTGCGCGCAGGTCATGCACACCACCTGATCGATGCGGCCGTGCAGCTCGACGATCTGGCGTGTGCCAGCGGCCTGGTGCAACCCATCGACATTCTGGGTCACGAGCAACTCCACACGCCCTTGGCGCTCCAGACTCGACAGTGCCGCGTGTGCCCCATTGGGGCGCGCGGCCCGCACGCGCGGCCAGCCGACGAGGCTGCGGGCCCAATATCGCCGGCGGACCGATTCGTTGCCCATGAACGAGGCAAAATTGACCGGTGGGGTGCGCTTCCATCGTCCGTCGGCGTCCCGGTAATCGGGAATGCCCGATTCGGTGCTGCACCCGGCACCCGTCAGCACGAACAGGCGGGAATGCCGATTGAGGAACTCGCGGAGCGGGTCTGTGGACATCGGAGTGTGGCTGAATGTCGGTCGGCCTCGGGGTGTGCCGCGGGTCCCGGTCCGCCGCACGAACCGCTCGGGCTGGCGCATCGGCCGGCGGGCGCCGCCTGCCGCGACCGCAGACCGAGACGGATGCTCCATAATAGCGTCAAAACGCCAACTCGCCCCTCTGGGGCTGCGGGGAGTCCTGATGACACGACGAGCGCCCATGATCGCAGCGGCCGTCCTCACGGCCACCATTGCCGCACCGGCACTGTCTCTCGCAGCGCCCCCGAATATCGCCGCGCTCAGCCGGATCGTCGCGGTATCGGGCTACGAACAGACGCTCTCGGCGGCGATCGCGCAGCAGCTGCGCGGGCAGGGGCTCACGCCGCATACGGACAATATGGATGATGTATGGGTGAGCGTCGGCAGCGGCTCGCCGCACCGGCTCATCGTCGCGCCGATCGATCAGCCCGGCTATGTGGTCAGTGCCATCGACAAGCAGGGCTATCTTCGGGTCCAGCGCCTGCCGCAGCGCGACCCGAATCCCGTGTTCGATACCCTGCAGTTCGCCCAGCCGGTGCACGTGGTGACGCCCAAGGGCCTGCTGAATGGCGGGTTTGCGGGTCTGAGCATTCATCTGTCACCGGAACACCTGAATCCGCCGTCGATGTCCCCCATCGGGAATCTCTACGTGGACATCGGCGCCACGTCCGCTGCCGAGGCACGCGCGGCGGGCGCCGACCTGCTCGAGCCGCTCGAATTGGCGCAGGCGCCGATCACGGTCGGAGCCGATGACGAAGCGGGTGCCGCGGCCGGCGACCGCTTCGGCTGGGAGGCGCTTCTCGAGGCCGCGCAAGGCCTGGCGCATGCACACGCGCGCGGCACCACGACGATCGCGTTCGTGACGCAGCAGTGGCTCGGCGGCCGGGGTCTGGCGCGCGTGCTGACGGAGATGTCGCCCCAGGACATGATTTTCGTCGGCCGCATCCATGCGCTTGCGCCCGGGGCGAACGCCACGGTGGCCGGCGTACGGCCGGGAGACGGGGTGCTGGTCGGAACCGCGGGGCCAGGGGCGGGGGACGGCCTGCCGGCTGCATTGCTCACACTCGCCGGTGCGCATCACATCGAGGTGAGGAGCGTGGCGGCGCACCTGCCGGTGATCGGCGGGTTCGGGCCCAGACCAAAGTTGCCGGCGCACTTCGCTGAGCTCGGCGTGCCGACGCTCTTCCCGGTGACGCCTGCGGAGACGTTCTCCCGTGCGGATCTGCGCAAGCTGACGCGGCTCATCGAGGTGTATCTCGGTGAGCAGGTCACGCCGATGAGCGCTGCGGACGACCCCTTCGATGCCGCGCGGTCACCCGGACACGCCTATCAGGCGGTGCTCGATCATCCCAACGCACCGAATTCGCAGTTACTGAAGACGCTGGAGACGGTAACCACTGCCTACGGGGCGAGCGGGCACGAGCAGGGAGCTCGGGAGGCAATCTTGGCGCGGCTGCCCGCCTGGGCACGCCCGCTGACACACGTCGATCCGGCCGGCAATCTGGTGCTGCACATCGGGCACGCGGTGCCGGGTGTGCATGCGCCGAGCATTCTGTTCGATGCGCACATGGATGAGATCGGATACCAGGTCACGCATATCCGGCGCGACGGGGAGCTGGTGGTGCGCGAGCTGGGCGGTTTTTACGGCCGCTATTACCTCGGCCACGTGATGCTGGTGCATCTGCCCGGCGGACGCAGCATCGGGGCGGTGCTGGGGCTGCCCTCGGGCTGGGACCAGCAGGGATTCAAGTGGCCGCCAGCATTGAGCACGCTCAGCAAGACCGCCGAGGCCTACGTTGGAACGGATTCGCGTGCCGCCACCGAGCGACTCGGGATCCGGGTCGGCGATTTTCTGACCATGCCGAAGACGTACCGGGCGTTGCTCGGAGCGCACTTCCAGATCAGGAGCATTGATGATCGTGCCGGGGATACCGCGCTCATCGAGACCGTGCGCGCGCTGGGTCCGCACTACGCCAGTGAACATCCAGGTCGGCAGCTGACGTTCCTGTGGGCCACGCGCGAGGAGGTGGGACTGCAAGGCGCCGCCGCCTACGCGGCACGCGTGGCGAAGCTCGGGCGTGAACCGGACGTGGTGTTCGCCGTAGACATGTTCGTCAGCAGCCAGTCGCCTCTGGAGACCGGGCGCTATGGTGATCAGCCGCTCGGCGACGGATACGTGGTCCGGGCGGTCGATCTCTCGCACATCGATTCGCCGGCAGACGTCGAGCGCGTGGTCGCACTGTCTCGTGCTCATCACATTCCCGTTCAGTACGGTGTCACCGGGGGCGGGAACGACTCCGCCGTGTATACGCGGTACGGCGCCAATGCGGTGGCATTGGGCTGGCCGACCAAGTACTCGCATTCTCCGGCCGAAGAATCCGACACGCGGGACGTGTATGGATTGGCGCGAATCTGCACCGTGCTCGCCAAGGACTGGTAGGCTTCTGCGCAGGCAAAGCGCCGCAGTTGCGGCGCTCCCCGAAGAGCGCTCGACCGGATGTGCGCGCTCGCCGGCCATTGTGCCGGCGAGCGCCTCTCTCAAGCCGGGCGGGAGTGACTGACCGGAGAGCATCATGCACCGTCTTGCTCGCAAGCTTGCGGCACAACTGGGTGTGGAGTGTGCCTCTGAGCCTGAGCAGGTGATTTCCGGCAGTCGCGCGCACCGCTGCTATCGGTGGCGGTGCGTGGACGGCGTGCTGTTCGTCAAGACCGCACCCGCTCAGGCGAGCGCGCGCCTGGTGGCCGAAGCGGCTGGGCTGGAGAGGCTGGGCGAGGCGCACGCAATCCGTGTGCCGCGGGTTCGGGCGCAGGGCATTGCCGGCGACGAGGCCTTCATTGCGTTAGAGTGGATCGAAGCGCGGCCGAATACCTCCGCCAGCGAGCGGCAGCTCGGAAGACAGCTCGCCGCGCTGCATGCGGTGCACGCTGAACGGTTTGGCTGGGAAGGCGACAATTACATTGGGCGCTCTGCACAGTCAAACGGCTGGTCCGACCGCTGGGCGACATTCTGGCGTGAGCGGCGCCTGCGCCCGCAACTCGAGCTTGCGGTACAGCACGGTTACGGAAGACTGCTCGAAGCGCCTGGGGCCCGATTGCTCGAGGCGGTCGAGCCACTCCTGGCCGGACACCAGCCAGCGCCGTCGCTCCTGCATGGGGATCTGTGGGCCGGCAACTGGTGTACGGATCCCGAGGGTCAGCCGGTCATCTTCGATCCGGCCGTGTACTACGGCGACCGGGAGACGGACCTGGCGATGACCCGGCTGTTCGGGGGGTTCGAAGCGGATTTTTATGCGGCTTATGAAGATGCGGCACCGCTCCCCGATGGCCATGCCCTGCGGACGGATCTGTACAACCTCTACCACGTGCTCAATCACGCAAACCTGTTCGGCGGTGGCTATGTCGAGCAGGCGCGTATCCTTATCGAGCGGCTGCTCGCTCACGCGCATCGGTGAGCTGGCGGGCAGGCGCTACCACGCAATTCGTGGCGCCGATTGATCTTTGTCAAGGATGCCGCGGAATCACGCGCGTAGCATCTGCGAGCATGGCTGCAAAATTCCCGGTCAATCCCGGCCACCCGGAGCGCATTTGCTGGGGATGCGAGAAGTTCTGTCCCGCTGACGCCATGCGCTGCGGCAATGGTACTGACCGCGCGCAGCACCCGGCAGAGCTCTGGGGCCCGGAGTGGAAGAGTTTCGGGCTCGACGCGCCAGACCCCGCCGCAACCGACCCGCCGCATCCCTGAATCGCTCGATCGCGAAACCGTCATTGGACTCCTGTGCCCATACAGCATGCCCGTGCTTGGCAAGCGGGTGACGGCTGGTGTAGCATTCACGCCCTCGGTAGCGTCATATGTCATTGTGAATCAATGACTTAAGAAATTAATCTGCGTTACCGCCAAACCCGGAGGCCGAATGTGCGGCGCCGGTGCGGGATTCGGCTCTCCACCCCGGATCGATTCGCGCAAGGCTAGGTGGCAGAGTGGTCATGCAGCGGCCTGCAAAGCCGTCTACGCCGGTTCGATTCCGACCCTAGCCTCCAGAATCCTGTTCTGCGACGTCCCACGAAGGTCAACGACGTCGCAAAAACCCCGAAAAACCCTGCAATTCCAGCCCTTCCGTGTCCCGAGCTGTCCGTTGACAGGGTAGCACCAAATGGGGTACATGCCAGGGGTATCTCGGTAATCAACAAACAGATACCCCTGTGCCGGCGCTTTCCGAGGCGAAAATTCGCGCATCCAGGCCCAAGGAGCGGGCCTATAAGGTCTTCGATGAGCGGGGGCTATTCTTGCTCGTCACCCCGACCGGCGGGCGCCTGTGGCGCTTCCGATATCGGCTGGGTGGGGTAGAGAAGCTCCTGACCCTCGGCGCATACCCCGACGTGCCGCTGAAGCGGGCGCGCGAGAAGCGCGAGGACGCACGCAAGCTGGTGGCAGACGGGATCGATCCGAGCGCCAAGCGCCAAGCCGAGCGGGCCACGCAGGTCGAGACCTTCGAGGCGATCGCCAAAGAATGGCTGGAGCTGCAAAGGAAGTCGCTCGCGGCGGAGACGATGGACATCCTGGGTACCCGGCTCAAGAGCTTCCTGTACCCCTACGTCGGCAGTCGTCCCATTGCGTCCATCACTGCGCAAGAACTTCTCGCGGCTCTCCGCCGCATCGAGGCACGAGGGAAGCACGAGACTGCGCACCGTGTCCGCTCACTGGCGGGGAGGGTGTTCCGATACGCCGTGGCGACCGGTCGCGCGCAGCATGATGTCGCGGCGGACCTCAAAGATGCGCTGGCGCCGGTGAAGTCCCGCAACTTCGCCTCAGTCACGGAGCCTGCGCGCGTCGGCGAGCTGTTGAGGGCCATAGACGGCTACTCCGGCCAGCCGATCACAGCCCTGGCGCTTAAACTCGCCCCGCTGGTCTTCGTTCGCCCTGGTGAGCTCAGGGGCGCAGAATGGTCGGAGTTCGATCTGGAGGGGGCGGAATGGCGCATTCCGGCAGCGCGCATGAAGATGGGGGAGCAGCACATCGTGCCACTGTCACGGCAGGCCGTGGCGATCCTCCGGGAACTCCAGATCCTTACCGGAAGCGGCCAGTATGTCTTTCCGTCGCTGCTCTCGGCAGAGCGTCCGATGTCCGATAACACAATCAATGCGGCGCTACGGCGCCTCGGGTATGCGAGCGACGAGCAGACCGGCCATGGATTCCGCAGCATGGCGAGCACGCTGCTGAATGAGGAGGGTTGGCATCCAGACCTCATCGAACTGCAGCTTGCGCACAAGGAACGCAACAAGGTACGTGCGGCTTATAACCGTGCACAGCGGCTCGAGGAGAGACGGAAGATGATGCAGGCGTGGGCCGACTATGTCGATGAACTGCGCGAGCGGACGGGCGATTCAAAGGTCACTGCAGAACGACACTAGATCGACCGATTCAGCGGTGGTGGCGCGGGACTTCTTAATGCTGTACCAGCGGATCGCCCTTTCGCGGCGGTAACAGGGTAATGTTTCGCGGATATCTTCAGTCGATAGGTGAACGTCTTATCTTCACCAACGCTGTATGCGCTGAACTATTGCAATCGGATCCTTTTGCCTTCAGTAGCATTGTCATAGAGTAGTTCGTACGAAGTCTCGCCAGCTCGGCGCCATTGCCGCCCGGACTTAACGGCTATCCGAAATACGTACGTTCCCGGCCCCGCAATCGGGATGGCATTAAAGCGAATCACATTCCGCGTGTACGGTCCATGTGTCATATTGAATTCAAGTTCCGCAGATGCCAAGACCGAGCCTGCTGGGCTAAGGAGCTGCACCCGCTGGCGCACTGTCTGCTCAGGCTTCGATGGGTTGGTGCGTCGCCAGTGGGAAAGCAGGGCGAAGTTGAACCGAAAGCCAGGTGGCTTTTTTGCTTCGCGAGCGTTCTTGAGAACCTCAGGTGGCGGCTCCGGTACCTGAAGTACCTCGATGACATTGTGAACATCGAGGATATTGGTGAATTGATCTACCGATACCCTCTCTGCGACAACTGCGAACATTAGCTTGGCCACGATCGTCAATG
>JAKADE010000143.1 GCA_021820785.1 Pseudomonadota bacterium | reverse complement strand
CATACAGCGCGGCGGCGAGCTCATAGGGGACCCACACATCCCCATGATCGCGGGCCAGCAGCGCGGTGTCGAACCTCACGACGGGCGCGATCACCTGCTCGGCCTGCGCGAGCTGGCCCTGACGCGCCAGCGCAAGTGCCAGCCACGTCGACACCGCGGCACGGTCGCGGTCGGACGCCAGCACAGACGGCGCAAACGGCGCGACGATCTTGCCTTCGGCGAGCGCTTCGCGCTCGGCGTGCTCGGCCTGCGCATAGTGACCCTGCTGATACTCGGCGCGCCCATCGACTCTGGAGAACTCGTACAGCAGATACGCCTGTGCCAGCTGCGCCGCCCCCTTCAACCCGCGGGCCGCCTGCAGCGTGCGGATCGCTTCGGCGGCGATCTGGCTCGCCCCGGTATAGTCGGCGCGCTCGTACCGTTGCTCGGCCTGCACCGCCTGGGCATCGAGTTGCACGCGGTACCACCCGCCGCGATTCGGCGGGGCGCGCCGCGCGATCAGGCGAAAGAGACGCTGGGCGCTCACCGCTGAGCGCAACGCCGCATCCAGATGGCCGGCGCGCGCCTGCCAGTCACCCATGCGGGTCGCCAGATAGCGGATCTGGACCACAAACCCGCCGTTGAGGCTCCTGGCGACCCGGGCCCAGGCGTCAAACGCCTGAGCGCACCACCCGAGCGCCGGCTCGAGCCGACCCTGCGCCCAGAGCGGCACACACACGTCGGTGAGGGCAAGCCCGAGGTTGTTCCACATGTCCACATTCCCCGGATCGAGCTGCAGGAACGCGCGGGCGGTCTGCTGCTCCTGCAGCGCATAGCGTTGCGCAGCCTGGGGCTCGAGTTCGCCCTCGGCGGCAGCCACCAGCCAGCCGTCGGTGATTTCCTTGGCACTCAAGGTGAGTCGGTACCAGGGACGTTGCGCCAGCACCCCATCGGCCACCGAGAGCACCTTGCGCCCGACCCGCAGCGCCTCGGCATTGCGATCCAGGTTCACCAGCGCATTGGTCCGCCAGGCACCGGCGAAGGCGTAATCGGCACTGACCTTCAAATCCTTCAGCGTCGTGGCGCCGAGCGCCGCGGCGATCCGCATGGCCGCACGTGTCGCGCGCACCGCGCCGGCGTAATCCACCCCATAGGTCTGGTCGGCCCACCCGATGCGGGTCAGCGTCTCGACGTACGCCTGGCGCGCCCCGAGCGAGGCATCGGGCCGCTCGGCCAGGGGCTTCAGCAGCGCCACGGCGCGCTGGCAGGCGGCGAACCCGTCCTGCTGTTGCGCAAAGAGAATCGCGCACCGCACCGTGTAGGCTCTGCCGAGCGCCACTTCGGTCGCCGCGGAGCGGGCGGCGCCGGCGTTCAGGGCCTGCAACAATCCGATCGCTTCCTGGACATTGCGCGTGCCGGTACGGTATCGGCCCAGGTAGTAGAGGGTCTTGGCGTGCTCGATCAGGGCCAGTGCACCGTAACGCACGGTCTGGGGACTGCGCAGCTGCGCGGGCAGATCATGGAAGTACTGGATCTGCCGCTCGGTAAACTCCGCGATGATCTTCAACTGCCCGAAACTCTGCAGCTCGCGATCGAAATCCCCGGCCAGATACCCGAGCAGCCGCTCGGCATGCGAGCGGGCCTGCTCGGCGAGCCGTCGGCTCTGCTCGGCCTGCCGCTCGGCGCGCCAGGCAAAGGCCGCTGCCGCGAGCGCCACCACGGCGAGCAGAATGCAGCCGGCGGCGATGGCGCGCGCGCGCCTGAGCGCCCGTCGCGCCGAGCGTTCCCGGCGGCGCTGCTCCTCGAGCCGCTGCTCGGCCGCCTCGCGCGCCTCGCGCTCATGGCGCTGATCGCGGCTCGCCTTGACCACCCCGCATAACACGTCGTGCGTCAGCTCGACGCGGCGCACATCCAGCCGCTCCTCGATGCGCAGCAACCGCCGGTTGACCAGCTGGGCGAGTGCGGCGGGCGGCGCCCCGGCGGCGAGCAGACGCTTCTGCAGCGTCTCTTCGGCGACGTTTTCCCGAAACCCCGACTCGGTGAGCAGTTCGTCCTCGACGATGCGCCGCACGGCGAGCGGCTGATCGGCGAGGGAGCGCTCGTAGAAGTTCGACAGGATCCCCTCGCGCGAGCCGGCGAGCAGATCGAGCGAGATGGCCTCGCGCCCCTGCGCCACCCGGGTGTCGTTCAGTTCCCGGCAGATCAGGCTGAGCAGTGAGGGCTCGACCTCGGCATGCTCCAGTACCGCCCCGCCGGCCACGAAGCGCACGATCTCGACCCCCACGTCGCGGTCGACCAGACCCTGCCCGGGGCGCAGCACCGCCTCGAGCGCCTGCTCGCCACGCATCGGCCCGAGCCGCAGCCGGTTCTGCACCAGACTCGGCATCGCCGCCTTCAGGCTCTCCAGGGGCGCGAGGTAGTCCTCGCGCAGCGAGATCAGCACCCGATAGTCGGTGCGCTCGAAGTCGAAGCGCTCCGCCGCGCTGTCATCCTCATCGAGCCGCGCCTCGAAGGCCTTCGGCGGACGGTTCTCGACCAGATCGGCCAGTTCCTCGACGAAGCGCCCGGCCCGGGCACGGCCAAACTCATCGCTCTGTGCCAGCGTGAACAGCTCCTCGAACTGATCGAAGATCAGCAGCGGGATCAGCGCGGCGCCCGCCGCATCGCGCAGCACATCGTCGCGGTGATGCAGGAACTCCCACAGCGACTCCCCAGCCGCCGAGACGCCGATGCGGCTCCAGTGGCCCGAGACATCCGCGGCGCGGCGGATCGCTTCCTTGATCTGCTCCGCCGGCTCAGGGCTGTCGCGCCCGTAGTCGATGCGCACGTACACCGGGCAGTAGCCGTGCTCGCGCAGCTTCGGGGCGAGCGCGGCACGCAGGATCGAGGTCTTGCCCAAACCCGACTTGCCGAACAGCACCGTGAGGCGCCGGCGCTGCACGCGCCGCGCCAGTTCGGCGACTTCGTCGTCGCGGCCGAAGAAGTAGGCGCGCGTCTCCTCGGTGAAGGCGACCAGTCCGGGCCAGGGGTTGCGCGCATCGACGGTCGTCGGGCCGGCGGTGAGCTCGTTCGACGCTGCGCTCATGCCGGACGGGCCCGGGTCAGTTCCGCCAGGCGCGCGGCGAACTCCGGGGTCACCGCCCCGCCGGGCAGCGAGGTGAAGTGCAGTGCCCGGAAGCGCTCCGGCACGATGGCCTCGGCAGCCGAGGTGGCATCCAGGCTCACCGGCAGGATGAACAGCGCCCCATCGGCCATGTTGCGGGCCCGATCAAGCGCGTAGTTCCATTCGCGCCGGAAGTACGCCTCCACGCGCCGCTGCGTGTTCGCCGAGATCACCGGGATGAAGTACGAGCAGCGCGCGATGTTGCGCTGGATCTTGTGATCGAAATCATCGCCGACTTCCAGCCGATCCAGATCGAACCAGGGGGTGACTCCGGCGGCCTCCAGTCCGGCCTTGATCTGCTGCACCGCCGGCAGGTCCTCGCGGGCATAGCTGATGAACACTGCGTTATCGGGCATCTCGCGCGCCGGCAGCAGAAAGCGCGCCGGCCCGCCGCCGGCGGTGGCCGCCGGCGCCCGGCGCGCCTGCCAGCGCGCGGCGAGCTCCGCCACGAAGCGCTCGGCGCCCCCGTAGATGCGGGTGTGCAGGCTCACCTGCTGCAGGAACCTCACCAGCCGCTCATCCTCAAGCGTATGGTCATCGGCGAGCACCTCGCCCACATCGCGCGGTGCGGAGAGGCGCTGACGCTTGGCCATGCGCAGAAACAGCCGCGCCACCCAGTTGCTGAGGCTGCTGCCGATCATGAGCAGGTGATTGTGCTCAAGCTCGTGAAAGAGCCGCTCGGGAGCGAGATGCTCGCTTTGCAGCGCACACAGGTATTCGAGCAGGTCCTCATCGGAGATCACGTAGCTCGGGGAGGCCGAGAGCTTGCCGAACAGCTGATACACCACCGGACGGGTGAGCCGCTCGCGCTCGGCGGGCAGATCGCTCACGCGGTTTGGGGTGTACGCAATCACGTCCGTCGAAGGCACGCCGCCGAAACGCTCGCAGTTGATCGCCGTCTCGAGCAGCCCATCGAACGTGGTCGAGACGAACAGGTCGAAGTCGGTGATCGCCGCCAGCTGGCGCAGCGCGGGCGGGGGCTCGAATTCGGTATCCTTGAGGATCCCGCGCAGCCGCACGTAGGCTTCTTCACGCCGCCCGCGATTGGCGAGGAACAGACACACCACATCGTTGAGCGTGTAGTGCGGCGGTAATTCGCGTGCATCGACGTTGAGCTTCTGGGCGAGTCGCTCGGCAACCCAATCATAAAGGAGCCGCGGCCGTCCCTCGATCTGCACCATGAGCAGCTCTGGACCGACGATCGGAATGACCCGCCGGTCCTCGATGAAGCTCAGCAGATCTTCCCAGGCGTCCTCATCGAGCACGGCTCTGGGCGAGAGGGGCACTGCAGCGGAGGTCATGGGCAGCGGCGAGGCGGTCTTCGTCCGACTGGCGGACAGGCATTGGATTCGGACATACCCTTGAATCGCAGCTCGTGCACGGCCAGGCTCAGTTTTGAGCGCCCCTTGTTGTTTGCGTTGGATGGTACGCTGCCGTCAAGACGCAGTCCACCGCCGCGGCGTCACCCAACCCGCAGGGATGAGCGCGCCGTCGATCATCGCCCTCGCGAAGGATCGCACGCTCGCTGAGCGCCGCGGTCTGCGCGCGAGTGCTGCAGTGCCACAACGCACGCGCATCCTGGTCGTGACCCTGGTGAGAACCCCTGGCGCGTGCACCCTGAGGACCCCAACACCTCGGCATCCGTTGCGCGGATGAGGATGGGGCTAGGCCACCCGTCGCCGTCGATCTTGAGGCGCGCGTCAGAGGGACGGGGGGGTGCGACCTCAGTACAGACGTACCGCGCACAAGCTCAGAAGGCCCTACGGCCACCTGACCGATGACCTTGCTCCTGCGCGCGGGGTGATGCTCTCGAATTGCGGGACGCCCACCAGGGCGGGCGCAGCTGCGCGGCAGATCGGGCGAACGGTGGAGCCATACGCCACACCCCCAAGATTGGCACCCCACCTTCACCCTGGGCTGGCTGTTCCTCACCGCTCTGCGCACGGCCTCGCTCCCGCAGGCGCTTCCCTCCAATTCGCGCTTCCCAGCAGTCGGACGTGCCGCACTCGGAAGAACCGAACGGCGTCTTCAGATCCGCTCCGCGCGCTTCGCGCACCCGCCTGCCCGGCGGTAGAGATTTTTAACCTGACTGATCTTTTTATGGCTCTGTTCGAGAAACGTATTGATGCGGACAGCCTATTTGCCGTTTTTTGCGGCCCCAGTAGGTGCAAAATCAGCGCCCGCACGCAGGGACACAAGCTATTGATTTCATTGTTGTAATTAGAGAACCAATACGTTTTGATAACGGACCTTTTTTATACAGCCGCGCGAACCGATGCACGTGTTGGGTCTGATCCTCTTGGGCCGGCGGACATCCCGCGGCGCGGTGATCTAACCCGCCGGGGTCGCTCACCGCCCTGTTCGTTTCAATGCGACGAACCGAGATTTATTCTCGCTGAGCTGAAGTTCCAGATTATGTCAACTTTTTTTACCATATTTTGTTTTTTTGTTCGTCATTTTTTTAACTTATTGATTTAATTGAGTTTTTTTATTTGGCATGACGTATGCATTGATCCTGGTGAAGGAATCCCCCCGTACCAGGAGTCTTGATCATGAAACGCTTGTCTACACTTGGACTCATCGCAGCACTCGCCGGCACCTTGGCCGCCGGCACGGCCCTCGCCGGCCCGATTGAGATGGTCATCACCAGCGGCACGCTGAGCTCACCGTTGCTGATCGGCATCGGCAACCCCTCCTCGGTGGCCGTGCCCTCCAGCACCAACGGTGGCATGACGCTCAATGGCTGGTTCATCAGCAAACAGACCGGCGGCACGAGCTATTCGCCGTTTCTGAATTCGACGGTCGGTTTGGATCTGGCCAGTTACGCGGTCACCTGCAGCGGCCAGGCCACCACGGGATGCTCACAAGACCCGCTGACGATCGCCGTGAGCGCGACCGGATTCACCTCGCCGGTCGGTCGCAACGGCTTTGAAATGGAGTTCAGCGGTAACGCCAATGGCGGCGGCACGGCCACCACCACTTCCTATGTCGATAGCCTCAATGGCGGCAACAGCTACTTCTGCAATGACACGGGCGCGGCCACGCTCGCGAACGATTGCGGCGCAAGCAACCTGATCGGTTCGCTCTCATTGACCACCAAGAGCGGCGGCGGCTCGATGATGGGCGGTCCGGCGACCACAGGGCCGTATTCGCTCACGATCGTCGATACGTTCTCGACCAACCCCAATGGCGTGTCCTACAGCGCCGACACCTCACTGGTGCAGGCGCCGGAGCCTGGCACGCTGGCGATGTTCGGGGCCGGCCTGCTCGGCTGCGCGCTCTTCATCAACCGGCGTCGAGGTTCGCATCGCGGCTGATCGAGGAAGGCGGATTGACGCGTGGACCCCTCCCCCCGCGTCCCGGAACGACCCCGCAAGGGGTCGTTCTCGTTCTGGGGTACGGCTACTGCGCTCGCCGCCCCAACCGCCTCCCGCGGAACGGCTGCCCCCGGTGCATCGCCGTGAATGCCCTCTCGGTTGTCGCGGATGACGATGTCCCCGCAATCCGGGCGTCGTCCCACGCTCAACCGATCGCACCGGTCGTGCCGTATCAATCGCAGGACCCGCTGCGGCGCGAGTGGAAGGATGAACGCTGGCCGTACCTGACGGCCTCTCGCGGCGCACGACCGACGGCCGCCGAGCTGTCACCGGCCCTGGTGACGGACCCACCCGAACTCCGGGGAATGAGGCCGATGGCCGCAACGCACACTGCGACTGCGTTTGACTTATCCACACCGTGAATTAACGTATCGCGGTTCCGCCGTCGCACCGCACGTCGATTTTTTTTACACTCGCTCTCTTTGTCGGCCCCCTCATACATTTATCTCAT
>JAKADE010000142.1 GCA_021820785.1 Pseudomonadota bacterium | reverse complement strand
AGCAGCATGTGCATGAAGGCCGGTCCCGGCGCACCGCTCGCAGCCCCCGCGCACGGGTTGCCGCTCATCGCGGTGTAGGACGCCGAGCGCGCCTGCGCGCGCTGCGGGATCGTCAGCACCGCGGCACAGGCCACGGCGCACAGCGCGAGGATCGCGCCTCGATGGATCGTTCGGGTCTCACTCATCGTGCGTCACTCCGTCATCAGTCCGAATGCTCATCCGTCGGCGCGGCGCGCCGTCCCGATCGTGCGCCGGCGCGGCAGCGCCCGCACAACCCCGTCAGCTCCACGGCCCGCGCATCGATCGCAAACCCGTGCGCCGCACCCAGCCGCTCGGCCGCCTCGGTGAGGCGCGCATCCTCGGTCTCCGCCACGGTCCCGCAGGCGCGGCAGATCAGCAGCTGCCCGGCATGGGGCGCGGCCGGCGGCTCGCTGAGATCGCAGAGGATGAACGCGCGGGTGGACTCGAGCCGATGCACGAGCCCGGCCTCGATGAGGTACTCGAGCGCGCGGTAGATGCCAGCCGGCGTCGAGCGGCCATCCTCGGGACGCAGCCGCTCGAGCAGCTCATAGGCGCTGAGCGCACGGCCCTCGAGGGCGAGCTGGCGCAGCACGGCCCGACGCTGGCGCGTCAGGCGCAGCCCTCGGCCCCGGCACACGGTCTCGAGTCGCTCGAGCAGCGGATCAGCGGGCCGTGGAGCGGATGGGGTCATCGGCATGGCCGGTCAGATTCCGGCACCGGCGCGCGTGCTGCGCCGCCGTCCGGCCACGTAGCACACGGCGCTCAATGCGCCGACGAAAAAGCCCACCGGCCAGTCGCTGAGATAGGTCAGCGCAATCGCCGACCACACCACCGCGAGCGACAGGAGCACCGAGAGCCCGAGCGCGCGCCACGGCCGATCCGTAAACGCCCGCGCCGCGCTCGCCGGGCCGACCATGAGGCTGAACACGAGCAGCGCACCGACCACCGGAACCGCCATCGCGGTCGACAACGCCACGATGGCGAGAAACGCGCCCTCCAGCGAACGGGCGCGCCCGAAGGCCGCCGCGGCCAGATCGCCCGAGAGCGACTCGAGCAGCAGCGGACGCGCCAGCAGCGCCAGCAGCGCCAGCGCCAGTGCGCTCAGCAGGGCGACCCCGAGCACTTCGGTCCGGCTGATGCCGAGCACCTCGCCGAACAGCAGCCCGTAGAGACTCTGCGCATAGGCACCGGAGAGACTGAGCAGCAGCACCCCCACCGCGAGGGCAAACGCGAGCCACAGTGCGCTCGCCACCTCGCGCCGCTCCCCGCGCTGCAGCTGCGTGATCGCGAGGACACCCACGCCACTGAACAGCGCCAATCCATACAACTCGTTCAGTCCGAGCAGACTCGCCGCCGCCGCGCCGGGGAATGCCCCGAGCGGCAGCGCATGGGCCGCGAACGCCGCGCGCCGCGCCACCACGAAAAATCCAACCGCGCCGCTGACGAGGGCCACCATCGTGGCGACGAGCCAGGCGTGCAGCATGAAGGCGGCGAACACCTCAGTGCGCCTCGCAGCCCGAGGCAGGAACGCGGGCGCGGCGCGGCCGGCGCACCGCGAGCCCCCCGGCGGCGAGGTAGGCGGCGAAGACGAGCGCGACGATGAAGAAGCTCACCGGCCAGCCCCGCCCCGGCGTCCAGTAGAAGCTCTCATAGGCGAGCAGGATCCCGCCCCAGGTCGCGCCGAGCCCGATGGCCGCCGCGAGGGCCACGGCCGCCGCCGGGCGGCGCGCCACGCGCAACGCTGCGGCCGCCGGTCCGATCAGGAGCGCCGTCGAGAGAATCGCCCCGACGGTCATGGCGGCGAGCGCGACGGCGAGCGCCAGCGACAGCGCATGGGCCAGCGACACGGCGCGCACCCGGATGCCTTGCGCGCGCGCCAGATCGACCGAGAGCGCGCTGACCAGCAGCGGCCGGTGCACGAGCGCGCTCACCGCGAGCGCCGCGGCCGCCACGGCCAGCGCGAGCGGCACGATCGCCGCCGGGATCGTGAACATCGAGCCGAACAGCACGGTGACCGCCGCGCCGCTCGCGCTGCGCACCGTCGCCGCGAAATACAACAGCAGCGCGGCGAGTCCGAGGCCCGCGCCGAGGACCACGCCGGTGAGCAGATCGCGCTCGCGCGCCTCGCGGATCTCGGACCACTCCATCACGCCGGCGGCCGCGGCCGCGAGCCCGAGAAAGCCGAGCAGCGGGTTCAGTCCGAGCAGGTAGGCGGCCGAGCCGCCCGCGCTGCTGACGTCCGCCAGTGCATGGCCCGCGAACGACTGTCGCTGCATCACCGTGGCCACACCCACGACGGCGCATACGAGCGCCGCCCCGCCGCCGACGGTGAGCGCAACGCGGACCGGCTCGTTGTGCAGGAATTCGACGGCGGACACTAGGACGGACATCGTGGCCACGCCCTCCTACGGCACGCTCGCGGTGTGCACCGGATCGCGGGCGACGGCCTCGTGGATCTGCTCGCCGGCTTCGGCGGCCACGACCACCACACGGCCGTGCACCCGCACCACATCGACGTGATAGCCGTAAAGGCTGCTCAGCACCTCGGTGCGCACCACCTCGTCGGGCCGGCCCGCCATCGCCGAACCGTTCGCGAGGTACACGATGCGGTCCATCGCACCGAGCAGCGGGTTCATGTCGTGCGCCGAGAGCAGCACTGCCGCGCCGTAGTCGCGCGACAGCCGCCGCAGCAGCGCAACGATCTCGGCGGTGCTGCGCACATCGAGGTTCGCGAGCGGCTCATCGAGCAGCAGCAGTCGCGGCCGGCGCACCAGAGCGTGCGCCACCAGCACCCGCTGCTGCTGGCCGCCGGAGAGCAATCCGATGCGCTGCTCGGCGAACCCTTCGGCGCCGACCGCCTCGAGCATCCGGTCGATCTCGGCGATGCGCGCCTTCGAGCGCCAGGAGAAGCCAAGCCGCGCCCCGTCGAGCCCGAGCGCCACGACGTCCCGCGCACGCAGCGGCAGCGCCGGATCGAGCGCGATCTTCTGCGGGACGTAGCCGATGCGACCGGCACCTGCGGCACCGCCGTCGAGGCGGATCCGGCCGCCCTCGAGCGGTACGAACCCCAGGATGGCGCGCAGCAGGGTCGTCTTGCCCGAACCGTTCGACCCGATCAGCGCGCAGAACTCACCCGGCTCGAGCCGGAACGTCACCTCGCGCAGAACGGAGCGGCCGCCGAGCGCAATACACGCACCGTCCACGGACAGCGCCGCAGCGCCGCTCACGGGGAGACTCCCGACGTGCCGAGCGTGCGGGTCGAGACCCCCCGGGTCACCGCGGCATGCAGCGCCTGCAGCTCGGCCTGCATCCAGCCCTGGTAGTGATAGCCGCGCGGCAGCGTCTCGTACACGCCGACCACCGGGATGTGCTCGGCGTGTGCCAGCTGCAGGAACGAGGCGGTGAGCGGATTGGTCACCTGTTGGTTGTACACCAGGACTCGCACCAGGTGCATGCGCAGCAGCGCACGTGCTGCAGCCACGTCCTGCGGGGCCGGATCCGTGCCGTTCATCACCGCCAGCTGCAGCGCGAGCGGCGTGAGGATGCGGCAGCCCGCCGCCTCGAGCAGCGCATTGGCCACCGGCTCGGTCACCGCGACCGGCGTGCCGACATGATCCTTGCGGAAGGCCTCGAGCGCACCGCGCCAGGGCCCGAGGGATGCGCTGAAGCGCTGCACCTGTGTCTGGAAATACGCCGCGTGCGCCGGGTCGAGCGCGCTGAACACACGGGCCGCGGCTTCGGCCACCGCCGGCATCGTGCGCGGGTCGTACCAGAAGTGGGGATTGAGGGTATCGGCCGGTCGTCCCAACAGGCGGCGCACATCGATCACCTGGCGATGTGCCGAAGGCGAGGCCGCCATGATGCGCGTGATCCAGGCATCGTAGCCGAGGCCATTCATCACCACGAGCGACGCGCCGGCGACCTCGCGCGCCACGGTGGGACTCGCCTCGAACGCATGCGGATCGGTGCTGGGGTTGCTGAGGATGGCGCGCACGCGGATGTACGGCCCGCCGATCTGACTGAGCACGTCGGCGTACTGGCTCTCGACGCCGATCGCAAGCGGCGCCCCCCGGTGCTGCGGCACCCCGCAGCCGGCCACGAGCAGCGCCAGCCCTGCCGCGAACCATCCCCGCCAAAGCGAACCTGATGTCGTGCGCACGCCCATCCACGAATGATACATTGTATCACTCAGGGCCGTCCATGCGCCGACTCAGCTCAGGAGCAGGCCCCCGTTGACCCCGATCGTCTGCCCGGTCAGATACGGGTTGCCGATCACCATCATGACGACCTGGACGACCTCCTCGGTCGTGCCGAGCCGGCCGACCGGAATGCGCCGGAGAACGTCGGTCTGCATCAGGGGGCCCACCATGTCGGTGTCAATCGGACCCGGCGCAACCGCGTTGACGGTGATGCCGTCGGCCGCGAGCCGCGCGGCGTAGCCGCGGGTGAGCCCCTCGAGGCCCGCCTTGGCGGCGTTGTAATGCACGCCCACCACGCCGGGACCGCGCGCGGCCACGGAGGAGATGTTGACGATGCGCCCGCGGCCGAGCGCGCGCATCGCCGGCAGCACCGCCTGGGTGCACAGGAACGCCGACTTCAGGTTCACGGCGATCGCGCGATCGAACTCTGCTTCGTCGAGCTCATCGAGGCCGCGCATGTTCGCGATGCCCGCGTTGTTCACCAGCACGTCGATCGGGCCCAGCTCCCGGCCGATGCGCACCACCATGTCCTCGACGGCCTCGCGCACCGACACGTCAGCGGCCACCGCGATGGCGCGTCGCCCCATCGCGCGCAACGCCGTCACGACCTCCTCGGCGCGGCCGGCATGCGTGCGGCAGTTGACCGCCACGTCCGCGCCGGCACGCCCGAGCGCCAATGCGATCGCACGGCCGATGCCTCGGGAGCTGCCGGTCACCAGCGCCACACGCCCCTGAAGATCACCGGGATTCGCATTCATGCCGGATCGTCCTGTCGTGCTTGCGGGTCAAGCGCGCGGCATTGTACCGCCCGGCATCGATGCCCGGTGCGCCCTTGAGCGCAGCGGCGCACGATGGTAGAAGCCCTCGCAGCACGATCTTCGCGCGTTCCTCGAAAGCCCTCGCATGACGTTTCGCAGCATCGCTCCCGCCCTCGCGCTCGCCGGCGCGCTCCTGCTCGGCGGGTGTGCCCGATCCGGCACGGCATCGCCCGGTGCCGCAGGGGTTCCGGCCGCCCTTTCGCTGCGCGCGCTCGGCTCGCTCACGAACTATCGCGCGCGCCTCACCAGCGGCGCCGGTGACCAGCGCATGACGATCCGCACGCAGGTGCACAGCCCGCACAACTGGGCGAGCGAGAGCGGCCTGACCGTCGTGCACATCGGCGCGCGGAGCTATGCGCATTTCGGGACGCACTGGTTCGTCCATGCCGATCCGCCCGGTCTGTATGCACAGACCAACCTGCCTTCCTTTGCCCGCCAGTTCTACGCCATGACCCGCGTCAACGGCGTTCGGGTCGCGCGCGGCGGCCCCTGCCGTCAGGCGGGACTCAACGGCTACACGTGGACCGTGCGGGCGGCGGCCGGCTCGAACTTCGGAGAGACCTTCACGGCGTGCGTCGCCGACGGCAGCGGCGCGCTGTTGCGACTCAGCGTCGGCGCAAGCGGCGTGGCACTCGGCGGCCGCTATGCGAGCGAGGTGTACCAGATCACCGCCGTCGGCAACGTTCCGGCGTTCCGGCCGCCGACGCCCGTGACGCCCGGCTGATCGGCTCAGGAGTGAACATGACCGCCCATCCCCCGACCGTGCTGGTCACCGGCGCGAACCGCGGCATCGGACTGGAATTCGTGCGCCAGTACCTCAAAGACGGCTGGCGCGTCGTCGCCGCCTGCCGTGATCCGCAGCGCGCCGAAGCGCTGCGCGCGCTCGCCTCCAGCACGCTGCTCGTCCCCATCGCACTCGACGTCACGGACGGTCAGAGCATCGCAGCCGCGGCGCACGCACTCGAACCGGAGCCGATCGAGCTCTTGATCAACAACGCCGGGATCATGGGGCGCGCCGGTCAGACGCTCGGCGCGTTCGATTTCACGGACTGGGCCGAAGTGCTCGCGGTCAACACGCTCGGGCCGCTGCGCATGATCGAGGCGTTCACCGGACAGCTCGCGCGCGGCACGCGTCGCCTCGCGGTGAGTCTCACCAGCGCCATGGGGTCGATCGGGGACACCACGAGCGGCACGTGGTGCGCCTATCGCAGCAGCAAGGCGGCACTCAACATGAGCATCAAATGCGCCGCGCTCGAACTGGCCTCCCGCGGCATCACGTGCGTCGCCGTGAGCCCCGGCTGGGTCCGCACCGACATGGGCGGCACCCACGCACCGCTCAGCGCCGCCGAGAGCGTCAGCGCGATGCGCCGTCTGTTCGACGACCTGCAGCTGCGCGACAGCGGCAGGTTTCTGAGTTACGACGGGCGCGAGTGCCCCTGGTAGGGCCGTACCCGCCCCGCTCAAGCGGAGACGGTGCGCAGCTCGCCGCTCGCCGGATCGATCCGCGTGACCGCAAGGCCGGCACGCTTCCACGCGCTGATGCCCCCGGCGAGATGGGTCGCCTCCGTGTGCCCGAGGGCGAGCACCTGCCGGGCCGCGAGCGCCGAGCGGCGCCCCGTGCCGCACTGAAAGATGAGGCGCCGGCCGTTCTCGAGCGGCAGACAGTGCGGATCGAAGCCCGAGAGCGGGAACAACAGTGCGCCCGGGATGCGTTCGGCCTCGAATTCCCCCGGCTCGCGCACATCGATCAACACGGCCTGGCGCGTCTGGAGCAATTCGTGCACGTGTTCGGGCACGAGTTCGTGCAGCGTGCCGGGGGCAGGAGGAGTCTGCGAAGGATGCGTCATGGACGGCGGCCTCGAGATGCGGCGGAGGCGCGCAGTATATCAGTTTTTTCTAATATTCCGTCCGGCGCACACCGCCCCGGAGCGGGCGCAGGCGCCTTGCGTCCCCGGCCGA
>JAKADE010000002.1 GCA_021820785.1 Pseudomonadota bacterium | reverse complement strand
CACCCACCCGCCCGCGATGCTCCCGGCATCCGCCATGACGTATACCGCGACCAGCGGCGGACCGAGGTCGGTCAAATCGAGCCCGTAACGATGACTGAGATACTTCGGCAGCCAGAACAGCAGGAACCACCACACCGGGTCGGTGAGGAACTTGCCGAGCACGAACGCCCACGTTTGCCGGTGCCGCAGCAGCTCGCGCCACCGTACGCGCCGCGCCTGGCTGCTCGGGTCGGCACCATCGGCGCGGATGCAGGCGAGTTCCTCGGCGCTGACCCGAGGGTGTTCACCCGCGGGCCGGTAGACGATGAGCCAGGTGATCAGCCACAGTGCACTCAACACTCCGGTGAGCAAGAAGCCCGAACGCAGCCCCCAGAGCGACACCGCGATCGGCACGACCAGAGGGGCGATCAGCGCGCCGATATTCGAGCCCGCATTGAACAGCCCCGTGGCGAGCGCGCGTTCACGACGCGGGAACCACTCCGAGACCGTTTTGACCGCGGCCGGAAAATTGCCCGATTCGCCGAGCCCGAGCAGGAAGCGCACCGCCGCGAACTCGACTACCGTGCGGGCCAGTGCATGACTCATCGCTGCGCAGCTCCACAGCGCGATGGCGAGCGCGTAGCCGAGCCGCGTACCGAGCTTGTCGATGAGGGCCCCTGCGAACACCAGCCCGAGCGCATAAGCGACCTGAAACGCCGCGACGATGTAGCCGTAGTCGACCTGGGACCAGCCGAGCGTATGCCCGAGCGCCGGAGCGAGCACGCCGAGCACCTGGCGGTCGATATAATTGAGCGTGGTTGCCCAGAACAACAGCGCGCAGATGCGCCACCGGTAAGTGCCGACGCGGCCGGTGGAGTCCCGCACAGACTGAGGCTCGGCGGCCATGGTCGGGCATGTCCCAGATGAAAGGGGTGGACGATGGTACCGCTCCCATATTCCCCTCGCAACGGTGCACCGGAATACGCCGCGTGATTTCGGTTGCGCAATTTGTGTTTACGAAGCCGGGCACTCGGCTATGATAGCGATACCAGTCTTGGGTTTCGGGGGGATCATCCAGTGAAGGGCCACTCTACTCGCGCGCGCGTGCTCGGCGCCCTGACCGCAGCGGCGCTGCTCGCCTCGCTGTCCGCACCCGGCGCCCGGGCCGCCGCAACGCCCCTCTACAAGGATCCGCACGCGCCGGTCGCAGCCCGGGTGAAGGATCTGCTGCGCCGCATGACGCTGCCGGAGAAAATCGCGCAGATCTCCTCCATCTGGGACGACAAGCCGCAGATCGAAAACGCCGCCGGGGACTTCGACCCGGCCAAGGCAGCCCGCAATTTTCCTGACGGCATAGGCCAGCTCGCCCGACCGGGCGATTACGCGCCGGATCAATTCCGGCTGCGCAGCCTCGCGCAGACCATCCAGTTCGTGAACGCCGTGCAGCGCTACGACATCGACCATACGCGCCTCGGCATTCCGACGTTGTTTCATTCGGAAGGCCTGCACGGGTACGTGGCTCGGGGCGCGACCAGTTTCCCGCAGGCGATTGCGCTGGCGAGCACCTGGGACCCGGCGCTGATCACTCGGGTGTTCGGCGTGGTCGCCCGCGAGGCGAGCGCCCGCGGCGTGGACATGCTGCTGACGCCGGTGATCAACCTCGGTCGCGATCCACGCTGGGGCCGCATCGAGGAGACTTTCGGCGAAGACCCGTACCTGGTCGGCCGGATGGGTGTGGCCGAGGTCCGCGGCCTGCAGGGCCCGTCACTGCCCCTGACGCCGGGGCATGTCCTCGCCGTCCTGAAGCACATGGCCGGCTACGGGGTGCCCGAGGCCGGCACCAACGTCGGCCCGGTCGAGCTGACGCACCGCACGCTGCGGCAGATGTACTTGCCGGCGTTCCACGAAGCGATCGACCAGGCTCACGCCCAGGTGGTCATGGCGGCCTACAATGAAATCGGCGGCATCCCCTGCACCGCCAATCCCTGGCTGTTCCAGGAAGTGCTGCGCAAGGACTGGGGATTCAAGGGCGTGGTCGTCAGCGATTATCTGGGCATCGAGCAGCTCATGACCCTGCACCATGTCGTACCGAATCTGAGCGATGCGGCCGCCCGCGCCCTGAATGCGGGCGTCGAGGTCGACTTCCCCGACGGTCAGGCGTTCGCGCACCTGCCGCAGGCCCTGGCAGACGGCAAGGTGACGATGCAGCAGATCAACACGGCCGTGGCGGGCGTGTTGCGCTTGAAGTTCCTCTCCGGGGTGTTCGACCACCCGTATGCCAGTGTCCGCGAAGCGCGCCGGATCACCGATGACCCGCAGGCGCGCGCCCTGGCGCTGAAATCGGCGCAGGAAGCGATCGTACTGCTGAAGAACGATGGCACGCTGCCGCTGAAAGTCAGCCGGCTGAAGACTCTGGCCGTGATCGGCCCCAATGCTGCACCGGTGCGTCTGGGCGGGTACTCGGGCATCCCGAGCCACCCGGTGAGCATTCTGCAGGGCATTCGCCGCTACGTGGGCAAGCGTGTTCACGTGCTGTACGCCCGCGGCGTGAAGCTGCTCGCCTACGGCAACAAGGACACCAACCGCGAGGTGCTCGAGTCGAGCTCGGCGAATCTGCCGCGGATTCGTCGGGCCGTGGCAGTCGCTCGACAGGCAGATGCCGTCGTGCTGGTGCTCGGCACCAGTGGCGCGATGTGCCGCGAAGGCTGGGCCGACTATCACCTGGGCGATCGTGACACGCTGCGGCTGCGCGCCGACCAGAACCGGCTCGCCAGCGCGATCTTCGCACTCGGCAAACCGGTAGTCGTGGTCCTGATCAACGGCTGCCCGGTGACCGTCAACCGCATCCTGCCGCACGCCAACGCCCTGCTCGAGGGCTGGTATCTCGGCCAGGCCGGAGGCACCGCGATGGCGGATGTGCTGTTCGGCAAGACCGATCCGGGCGGCAAGCTGCCCGTAACCATCCCGCGTTCGGTCGGCATGGTGCCGTACAACTATGACGAGAAGCCGAGCGCACACCGCGGCTACCTCTTTGCCGAGAACTCGCCCCTGTTCCCGTTCGGCTACGGACTGTCGTACACGACGTTCCACGTCGGTCGCCCGCAGCTGTCGGCGCCGACCCTGGCGGCGCACGGCACCGTGACGGTGACGGTCAATGTGCGCAACACGGGCAAGGTGGCCGGCAGCGAAGTCGTGCAGCTGTACGTGCACGAGCTGGTGACCTCGGTGACCGAACCGGTCAAGGAGCTCAAAGGCTTCAAGCGCGTCTGGCTCGCGCCGGGTGCGGCCACGCAGGTGCACTTCACGCTGCGCCCGGGCGTGTTTGCGATCTGGAACGAGAACATGCGCAAGGTCGTCGAACCCGGCACGGTACGGGTGATGGTGGGGGCCGATTCGGTGCACCTGAAGTCGGCGATGCTGGACCTGAAGAGCTGATCGGCCTGTTTGTCTCGCCGGTGATCCCCTCGGGCTTTTCTCTCCCCGGCCCGACAGGGGATCACCGGCGGGTGTTTGGCATGGACGCCTTCAATGGTCTTCCCGGAGAGGATCCGGCGCACGCCGCAGACCACACAGGATCCGACGCGCTGGTCACCTGCCCGGCGCACCGGGCCACGGCTGGGCATCCCGAAGCGCCGCAGCGCCGGTAGCGATGGGAACCGGGGCCCGCGACCCGCGAGCGTGCAGCACCGACGGGCGCACGGCGACACCGGTCCGAAGCACTTCGCCCGGCGCAGTGTGGACGGGCCTGGCTAGGCGAATTCTGCGAAGGCGCCCTTGAGATCGCGGTAGAGACGCTGGAACGTGCGGCGCCGGCTCGCCAGCAGGGCCGCCAGCGCCGGATCCGGGCGCACGATCCGCGCCACCGGCGGGGCCGCGCAGACCTCAGCCTCGTTGGCGTCGCCGGCCGCGAGTCGTGCCAGACGGGCCGCTCCCAGCGCGGCACCCACCTCCCCGCCCTCCCGATACGTCAGCGGCCGGCGCAGCGCCGCGGCGATCAGGCGACCCCAGTACGGCACGCGTGCGCCGCCGCCCGTCACGCTGATCTCCCCGACCTGATCGCTCTTCTCGGTCAGCACGTCGAGTCCGTCCGCGAATGCAAAGGCGACCCCTTCGAGCACCGCTGCGGTGAGTTCTGCCGGCGTCGTGTCCGGCCGCAGTCCGAAGAACACCCCGCGCGCATGCGGATCGTTGTGCGGCGTGCGCTCGCCGGTCAGATACGGCAGGAACAGCGGCGAGTGCCGGGTCAGTCCATGAGTCTCGGCCTCTGCCGCGAGCCGGCCGAGGTCCGTGGCGCCAACAGCCTGGGCGATCCAGTCGAGGGTGTTGGCCGCGCTCAGCATCACCGACATCTGATGCCAGCGGTCCGGCAGACAGTGACAGAATGCGTGCGCCGCACGCTCGGGATTGGGGCGAAACCGGTCAGTGACGACGAACAGCACCCCGGAGGTGCCGAGCGAAAGAAAGGCCTGACCAGGCCGTACCACGCCGAGTCCGACCGCACTCGCGGCATTGTCGCCGCCGCCACCCGCGACGATCACTCGCGGCAGACCGAGCTGCTCGGCCGCTGCCGCCGTGAGCGTGGCAGACGGACTCGATCCCTCCACCAGACTCGGCATGTGCGCACGCGCCAGATCGCTCGCCGCCAGCATCGCATCCGACCACCCGCGCCGCGCCACGTCGAGCCAGCCGGTTCCGGCGGCATCGGACATGTCGCTGATCCGCTCGCCCGTCAGGCACAAGCGCACGTAGTCCTTCGGCAGCAGCACATGCGCGGTACGGCGGAACACCTCCGGCTCGTGCCGCGCCACCCAGAGCAGCTTCGGGGCGGTGAACCCCGGCATCATGATGTTGCCGGTGATGGTGCGCGCCGCAGGCTCACGCCGTTCGAGCTCGAGGCATTCCTCGGCAGAACGCCCGTCGTTCCAGAGAATGGCCGGCCGCAGCGGCTGATCGCGCGCATCCAGCAGCGTCGCGCCGTGCATCTGCCCGGAGAGACCCACGGCACGCACCCGGGCACGCGCAGCGGCCGGCAGCGCGAGCACGGCCTGTACGCTCGCCTGCCACCAGCTGCGCGGATCCTGCTCGGAGAATCCAGGCGCCGGACGGTTCACCTCGAGGGCCGCAGAGGTCTGCGCGGCGATGACGCCGTGCTCATCGAGCAGCACTGCCTTGACGCTGGAAGTGCCGATGTCTATTCCGAGGTACAGAGGCCTGCTCCCATCTTGCTCTCCGCAGGATGGTAGCGATACCACTTCTGCAGTGTCAATGATGGCTCGACCGTCTTCGGCTCCGATCTGCGTCCGCCTGCCGGCCCATCGCGCGGTGGTTGTCGGCCGGTCGTGTTATCGCTACCATGCGTGCAGACTCCGCGTCGGCAGCTCCGAGGGGGCATGACCGCTGCGTCGAAGAACGAGGGGAATGCCATGCCGACGATGATCAAGCGCCTCCTGCAGCGACTGTTCGCGCTCTCGACCTGTGCGGCGCTGGCCGCGTGCGGCGCGGGGGCCCACCACGCGCAATCCACCGCGCCGGTTCCGGTCCCTGCACACACCCGCGCCGCGGCGCACTGGCTCGGGACCTGGGCGGCCTCGCAGCAGATTCCCGAGCCGCGCAACACGCTGCCGAGCGCGGCACTGACGAATGCAACGCTGCGCCAGATCGTGCACCTGAGTGTCGGTGGACATGAACTGCGCGTGCGCTTCTCGAACGTCTTCGGCACGACGCCCCTGCACATCGTTGCCGCACACATCGCAGTACCGGTCTCGCGCACCACTGGCGCGATAGACCCGGCCACCGACGTCGCGCTGACCTTCGGCGGCCGTCCCGGCATCCGCATCCCCCCCGGGGCCGCCTACTACTGCGACCCCGTCGCCTTCCACGCCAGGGCGCTGTCGGATCTCGCGGTGACGATCTACCTGCGCAAGCCCCCGCTGCGCCAGACCAGTCATCCCGGCTCCCGCGAGACGTCCTTCCTGCTGCACGGCGAGCACGTGACGGCCGCAGACCTGCCGGGTGCGATGCGGTTCAACCACTGGTTCTTCCTCTCCGGCGTCGACGTCAAGGTGCACGGACCGGCCGCGGCGATCGTCACCCTCGGCGATTCGATCACGGACGGGCATGCCACGCCCAACAACAGCGACACCCGCTGGCCCGACGATCTGGCCCGCCGGCTGCAGGCCTCGCCGGCCACGCGCCACCTGAGCGTGCTCAACGTCGGCACCGGCGGCAACCGCCTGCTGCGCTACGGGCTCGGTCCCGATGCGCTCGCCCGCTTCGACCGCGACGTGCTCGGACAAACCGGCGCGCGCTACCTGATCGTGCTCGAGGGCGTCAACGATCTGGGTGTCGCCACCATGCACGGGCGGATTTCCGCCGCACAGCAGGCCGCCCTGGTGCGCAACATCATCGGCGCGTACCGCCAGATCATCCTGCGGGCTCACGCGCACGGGATCAAAGTGATCGGCGGCACCATCACGCCGTTTGGCGGCTCGACCTACTACCATCCATCCGCCGCCACCGAACGCGACCGCCGCGAGATCAATGCCTGGATCCGCGCACCCGGCCACTTCGATGCGGTCGTCGATTTCGCCAAGGTGGTGCGCGACCGGCAGCATCCTGAGCGGTTGAACCCGAAGTTCGACTCCGGTGACAACCTGCACCCGAACCCCGCCGGGTACCGCGCCATGGCGGCGGCGATTCCGTTGTCGCTGTTCACGTCTGCGAAGCACTCGGCCGGCGCGGGTCAATGAGACGGCGCGCCGACGGGCCGTGCGCCGCCGCAGTGGCGGCGGCGGCCCTCGCCTGCGCGCCGCTGTCCGGGCATGCAACAGTCGCGCGTCGCTGGCGCGCACCGGTCACGTTCACCACCACCCAGGACCATCGCAACATGATGGAGCAACTGGGCATCGAGGCGCTGCGCCCCGGGGCGAGCGGCAACGAGAACTCACCGCACCACGCCAACTACGATGAGGCGCTCGCCGATCCCTACGGCGCGCTCCCCGATGCGCTGCGGCTCGCGGATGGCCGCGAGGTGACCTCTGCGCGCGTCTGGTGGAACGTGCGCCGCCCACAGCTCGTCGCGGCATTCGAACACGATGTGTACGGTCGGATCCCGCGTGCCGTGCCCAAGGTCACCTGGACGGTGCTCGCCGCCGGAAGTGCCCGCCTCGGCGGCGATCCGGTCGTCTACCGCCGCCTGAACGGCACCGTCGACAACAGCGCCTATCCGCTCATCTCGGTGCACATTCCGGTGACGCTGGTGCTGCCCGCCCACGTGCATCACCCGGTGCCGGTGCTCGTCATGTTCACCTACGGTGCACCGCCCCTGCCACGCCGCGGACCGGACCGGGAGCAGCGCGATGCGCTCAATGCGGCGCTGCGCACGGCGCTTGCACATCATGACACTGCAGCCCGTGCCGTGCTGCAGCGTGATCCGGACGCCGCGCTGATCACTCGCCCGGTGCTTTCCCCGCGGGCACGCAATGTCGACGGCGGCGCACCCTCGATCGTGCAGCTGATTGCCGCCGGATGGGGCTTCGCTTCGCTCGATCCGACCGCGGTCCAGGCCGATGACGGGGCGGGGCTGACGCGCGGGATCATCGGCCTGACCAACCGGGGGCGCCCGCGCACCCCGGGCCAGTGGGGCGCGCTGCGCGCCTGGGCCTGGGCCGCGAGCGAGGTCCTCGATGAGCTGCGCACTGACCCGGCGGTCGACGGGACGCGTGTCGGCATCGAAGGTGTCTCGCGCTTCGGCAAGGCCGCTCTGGTGGCGATGGCATTCGACCCTCGCTTCGCCATGGGTCTGATCGGCTCCTCCGGCAAGGGCGGTGCGACGCCGCTGCGGCGCAATTTCGGTGAGACCGTCGGCAACCTCGCCGGCACAGGCGAATACCACTGGATGGCGGGGAATTTCCTGCGCTACGATGCCGCACAGGCCGCATTCGGGCCACGCACGCCCGGGGACCTGCCGGTCGACGCCAATGAGCTGATCGCGCTGTGCGCGCCGCGGCTGGTCTTCATCAGCTACGGCATCCCGTCCATGGGCGATGCCCGCTGGCTCGATCAGCGAGGCAGCTTCATGGCTGCGATCGCAGCGAGCGCCGTATACCGGCTGCTCGGCGTCCCGGGACTCCCGGTGCGCGGCAACCCGCTCACTGCGCCAATGCCGCCGGTCAACCACGGCCTGCTTTCCGGACGACTCGCCTGGCGACAGGATGACGGCGGCCATACGGATGCACCCAACATGAAGTACTTCATCGCCTGGGCCGATCATTTCATTCATTACCACCGCGCGCAGCGCAGGGGACTCACCCGATGATGCTCACCCCTCCGGTCCGCCGCACCGCACGCAGCCTCGGCCTGACGCTCGCCGCCTGCCTGCTGCCGCTCGCGGCGCTCGCCGCGCTCCCGTCTATCCAGTTCACGCCCCTGCATGCGGATGGCATCTACGGCCTCGACCAGACGGTCGGCTGGACGGTCACGGTGCCTCCCGGAGCGCCCAACCCGCGGGGCCGATTCGCCTACACGATCAAGCGCAACGATCTGGATGTGGTCAAGACTGGCAGCTTCTCGCTCGCCTCGGGCCATGCGACTCTGGCGCTGCGTTTCGATGCCCCAGGCATGCTCTACGTCACGGTCGACTACGAACCGACCCCGATGGCGCTGTCGCGTGCGCAGTACCGCACGCTGAACCGCAGCCTGAAAACGCTGCTGAGCAAGGACGATCCGGCACTGCAGCGACTGTTCGCCCGGTACCCGCACTACCAGCCGCTCGCTCCGCAGTTTCCGTTCGGCGCCTATGCCGAGCACCGTGTCGCCACGCTCGGCGCGGCCGTCGCCCCCACGCTACTGCGCCCGTCGCTCCCGCCGCCGCACGACTTCGATGCGTTCTGGACCCGGCAGCTCGCCGCACTGCGGCGCATTCCGATGCATGTGAAGCTGACCCCGACGGCAACTGCCCAAGCCGGCGTGAAGCTGTTCCGCGTTCGATTGAAGAGTCTCGGCTCGCACGTGCGCGGCTATCTGGCGATGCCGGCGCACGCCGGCCGCTTTCCGGCGCTCATCATCTACCAGTGGGCCGGTGTCTATCCGCTCGAGCGTGCGTGGGCAACCAATCGCGCCGCGGAGGGCTGGCTGGTGTTCGACGTCGATTCACACGACATCCCGCCGGCGAGCGGCAGCGGAGTGCCGCAGAACTATCCGGCGCTGGGCGAACGCAACCCGCAAACGTCGTACTTCCTCGGGATGTACTTGCGCGATACGCGAGCGCTTCAGTACATCCGCCACAACCGCTTCTGGAACGGCAAGACGTTGGTGCTCACGGGCACCAGCATGGGCGGGCAGCAGAGCCTCGCCACCGCAGGACTGAATCCCGGGAAGGAAACGGCGGTGATCGTCAATGAGCCCTCGGGGGCAGACATGAACGGTCTGGCGCATGGTCGCCGGCCGGGCTATCCGTTCTATGCAACGCACGACCCCTCGGTCCTGCATACCGCAGCGTACTTCGACACGGTCAATTTCGCGCCGCACATCACCGCCCCGACGCTCATCGCCATGGGGTTCATCGACACCACGGCGCCCCCGGCAGGACTGTGGACCGAACTGAATGAAATCCCGGCCGCGAAGGAAGCGGTCCCGATGATCGACTCGGCGCACAACAACATCACGCCCGACAAGCAGGACGCGTGGCTGTCACGGTCGGAGGAGCTGCTCGCGCAGTTGGCCCATGGCGATCCGTTCGTGCCCAACCAGGCGCTGACCCGCCCGCAGACCCTGCGCGTACGCTGAGCGTGTCGCGCGGCAACTCAGCGCAACAGCGCCGAACCGCCGCGCAGCACCGCTTCGAGTTCCTCGGCCGTCGCCTGGCTGAAGTCCGTGCCGAGTGAGTGCTTCACGCTGGCCGCGGCTGCCGCGAATTCGACAGCATGTTGCAAATCGAACCGGCTGTGCACCCCGTAGAGCAGGCCGGCGGCGAAGGCATCGCCGCTGCCGATTCGCTCCACGATGCCGCGCAGTTCATGCGTGCAGGAGCCGAAGACCCCCTCCCGCGTCACGCAGGCAGCCGAAAGCGCCTGCTCATCCGGACCGCGTTCGAGACGAAACGTGCACGCCACGTGCCGCAGACTCGCAAAGCGCTCGAGCGCCGCACGGGCGGCACGCGCGAACGAGTCAGGACTGCTCTGCACCGGGGCCGGCTGGCCCAGCATCAACGCCAGATCGTACTCGCTGGCGAAGAGCACCTCGGCATGCGCCGCGATACCGGCGAGCAGCGGACCGGCCTGCGCGGCCCTGCCCTGCCAGAGCGACGGGCGAAAGTTACAGTCGAATGACACGCCCAGCCGAAGCTCACGCGCCGTGCGCACGGCCGCGAGCACCGTGTTGCAGGCTGCGGTACCGAGTGCCATCGTGATGCCCGAGACGTGCAGCCAGGCGCAGTCCCGAAGCAGCGCCGCCCAAGGCTGCTCGGCGCTCAATGCGCGGCAGAAGGCCGAGTCCTGCCGGTCGTAAACGACCCGTGCCGGACGCGCGCCCGCGCCGCGCTCGAGGAAGTAAAGGCCCATGCGCCCCTCGGCCCGGCGCACCGCGGCGGTGTCCACCGCGTGGCGACGCAGCTCCGCGAGGGCGAGGTCGCCGAGCGGGTTGTCCGGCAGCACCGTGATCATCGCGCTCGGGGCGCCGAGATGGGCCAGCCCGACCGCCACGTTCGCCTCGGCGCCGCCCACGTAGACGCGCAGCGCATCCGCCTCGCTGAGGCGCTCCCCGCGCGGCGCGGCCAGCCGCAACAGCACCTCGCCGAAACACACGATGCGGCCGGGCGCACTCATGGGCGAGACGCCGCCGCGCGCGCCGCGCCGGAGCGCGCGCGCCGGTTCGAATCTGTGCACATCAGCGTCCGTCCCCCTGCGCTCGGCTCTCCCAGAGCAGCCGCCGGGTCGCCTCCCCGCGTTGCGGGGGACATGCGTTTGGTCAACGAACGGATCTCCTGCACGCGCATCTGTTCCTGAATCTTCGCCGCACGGGTGCCGAGGATACCGCGCCGCTCCAGCGGACGGTACGGCACCGGAGCGGCGGGGCGCATCAGCCGCCGCGCATCAAGCGCATGATCCGGGCACGCAGATGCCCGTAGTTGTCCGGCTTCAGCGGCCCGAGCAGACCGTGCTGGCTCTCGGGCAGATGCCGCAGCGGATGGCCTTCCGTGCGGAATACGAAGTGATCGAAAAATGCCCGCCAGGCCTGACGCTCCGCAGGCGGACGCTCGGCGATGCTGATCATGGCCAGCAGCAGGCTGGTGTACGGCGCATCGGGGCCTGCGCTGAAGGCATCCCACCAGTGATTGATCATGACATTGAACGGCGCCAGCGCCTCGACCTGGTGCCACCACAGTTTCGGCAGGTACAGCGCATCCCCGGGCTCGAGGTCGGCGACCAGCGCCTCGTCGCGGATCTCCTCGAAACGCGGAAAGCGTTGCGGGTCAGGCACATCGGCCGAGGCCGCCAGACTGACCGGCGGACCCGCCATGGTGTGATCGATGGGCCCCATGTAGAGCCTGCCGATGTGCTCCGGGGCGAACAGGGTAAAGCGGCGCCTGCCCGCCACCACGCAGGCGAGATTGTCGAATGTGTCGTAGTGGCTCGAAACGTTGGAGCGGTGTCCGATCCAGATGCGCGCGCCGGCGCGCTGCGGCAGCAGCGGCATGGGATTGGCTGCCAGGAAGCCCGGCATGCACTGCGGCACCGGCACCGAGCCGACGTAGAGCGTCGCACTCTCGGGGCGCTCGAGCGTCTCGAGCATCTGGCCAATGGCCTCGAGGAACGGCATCGGCCGCCGCTCGAAGTTGAATCCCTTCAGATCGGCCGTGTAATAGTACTTGCCGGCAATCTGCGCATCGCCGATGAATGCCTCGACCTCAAGGCCCGCATCGAACGTCGCGAAGTACTGCTGCAGTTCACGCGGCGAACGGCGGGCAGCCTGTACGGCCGGCCACGAATCCACCAGGCCGCGCACCACGACTGGCCGGCACGGCTCGAGAATGTCCCGGAGGAACTGCTCCGGCCCGCCCAGCTCTCGGGCGGCGATCTCGACAGGGGCGCGCGCCATGCGAAATCCCTCGACCGCAGTGCGCGCTCAGCGCGCCGCGGCGCCGGGTGCGACGGCCAGTCGCGCCGTGCGCTCGAGCAGACGTGCGTTCTTGACTCTCGCCATCTCGCGCACCTGCTTCAGCGAGGCGATCATCAGCTGGATCAGCGTCAGGTAGCCGCGCCGGAAGAGCTCGACCACGACGGCATCGGGCAACCTCGCGAGCATGTCCTGATTGATGGTGTAGAGGCCCTCGCACTTGCGCAGCGTGCCGTCCTCGAATTCCACCTCGATGTCGATCGGCTCGATCAGCTCGAGCTCGAGCAGCCGGGCGATGAAGATGCGGGTCCGCTCGATGCCGGGCACCAGGTCCTGAAAGGCCCAGATGATGCTCTGCAGATAGCGGCTCGGCTCACCCTGATCACTGAACAGCGCCTTGCCCTCACCGGCGGCGAGCCGCGGATGATCCAGATCGATCGCCAGTTCCGGC
The DNA here is from genome assembly GCA_021820785.1 of Pseudomonadota bacterium. The sequence continues at coordinate 19,910 of JAKADE010000002.1, read as the reverse complement.
CCATGGGCATAAAACGGTTCACGCTGCAGGCTGAGCGGCCGGTAGAACTGCGCATCGCGCTGCCAGTCCTCGAGGAACTGGTTCTCCCCCTCGATGAACCCGAGCATCGCACCGCAGAAGAACTGGCCGGTGTCCGCCTCTTTGCCGAAGAGGATCGGATAGTGAACCAGCAGATGCGGGAATTCATTGACGATGACCTGCACGAAGTGCCGGTTGTCGCCGTAGGCCGCCGAGGCGCGTGCGTCGATCTTCAGTTCGCGATGCTTTTCTTTGCTCAGCGGTACGATTTGCGTCATGGCAGCGGCGGCAATCAGATCGGCTGCAGGCCGTATTGGTGGATCTTATTCAAAAGCTCGCGGTTCGTGGGCAGCCGCATGCTCAGCTCGCCGATCATCTTCTCATTATCCTGGACGCAGCGCAGCGCGGTCGCGGCAGTATCCACGGTCTCCTCGGCCGCCACCTCGGTCTTGAAGCCCATGCCGTAGAGCACGTACTGGTAGCTCGCCGCCGGGAAAACCTCCTCCAGCCGATCGAACTCGTCGTAGAACCACGGCGACTGGTAGCGCCAGAGCGTCAGCAGCTCGCGCAGCCGCTCCGGCACGGTCGCCGGATCGCAGTTGTCGCGCCAGAACGCCGTGTCGGTGCGACGGGTGAGCACGTAGTGCAGCTTGAGAAAATCGATGATGCGGCCCCAGCGGTACATCGTATTCTCGTTGAACCGCTTCGCCACGAGATCCATGACCTCGCGGCAGGCCGGCAGCTGCTCGGCCAGCAGCTTCGCCGACAGCTCCACCAGCACGATCGCCGAGGACTCGAGCGGCTCGAGAAAGCCGCTTGCGAGGCCCACGGCCACACAGTTGTTCTTCCAGAACGTCTCACGGTGTCCGGCATGGATCGGGATCTTGCGCACCGGCAGATCCTTGTGCTGCGGCCCGATGTAGCGCAGCAGCGTCTCGCGCGCAGCCTCCTCGCTGGTGTGCCGGCTCGAATACGCATAACCGATGCCGCGCCGCGTCGGCAGACAGATATCCCAGGTCCAGCCCGCCTCATGGGCCGTCGAGATGGTCTGCGACGCCAGGGGCGCATCGGGTGAATCGTACGGCACCTGCACCGCGAGGGCCGTATCGCAGAAGAGAATGTCGCCGCACTCGCGAAACCCTACCCCCAGGGTCTTGCCGAGCAGCAACGCCGAGAAACCCGTGCAGTCGATGAACAGATCGCCGTCGATCTGCCCGGCCTGGCGCGTCATCAGGCTCTCGATGTCGCCGGTCTCGCTCTGCCGCACGGACTCGACATCGGCGAGCACGTGACGCACACCGAGCTTCTCGCGGCAATGCCGTCCGAGAAACACGCCGAACTTGCCGGCATCGAGATGGTAGGCGTAATTGGCCGCCGCCCGGTACTCGCCGTGCGCGATGGTCTTCGGCGCAAGCCCGGCGTCGCAGAGCCGGCCCTGCGGGGTGACGAAATCACAGAAACTGACGGCGCCGCCGGCCTGCAGCCAGTGCGGCACGAGGTTCACCCGGCTGAAGCCCTGGGGAACCATGAGGGGGTGGTAGTAGGCGTCATCGGCCTCCCCGGTCGTCCAGCCGACGAATCTCGCCCCCTGCTTGAACGCCGCGTCGCATTCGCGGAACAGCGCGGTCTCCGATACGCCCATCCGCTCCAGCGTCGCGCGCATCGTCGGCCACGTGCCCTCCCCCACGCCGATCGCCCGGATATCCGGGGATTCGACCAGCGTGATCGAAAGGCCGCCCGCCTTCATCCGAGCTTGATGGCGGGCGGCGATGATGCCTGCGGTAAGCCAGCCGGCGGTTCCTCCACCGACGATGACGACCGCCTTGACAGGCTTGTTCACCTAGAAGTTGGCGCGCAGTCCAATCGTGTACGAACGGCCGTAGTTTACCAGATTCAGCGTCTGGTTCTTGAAGCGGCCGTAGGTGTGGTACACCGAATCGGTGAGGTTCAGCGCCTCGAAGTACGCGGTCAGATGCTTATTGATCGCGTAGTTCGTGCTGAAATCCACTTCCGTATTCGAGGCCAGGTACACCGGCTCGGCACCGAACGCGCCACCGCTCTGTTCCTGTCCGAGCCCGAGCAGCTGGGAGGCCTGCCACTGCACCGCGAGGCGCGCCTGGATCCCGTGCTTCTGGTAGAACGCGATCAGGTTTGCCGAATTGCCAACACCCGGCAGCGCGAACTGGTTCGACGTCGTGCTGTAGGTATTGAAATTCGCGTTGCTGTGCACGTACGTACCGTTGACCAGGAACCCGAAGCCCCACTTCAGCATCTGCTGCCAGGCAACCGACACGCCGGTCACGGTGGCCGAGAGCTGATTGGTGTAGGTCGTCTCCGCGAAGGTCAGCGGCTGCCCGCAGGTATTGGACAGCGGCGCACCATTGTAGGTGCACGGTGCCGGATCGGTGACTCCCGGAACCTGCAGCGAGGACACGCTCGAGGTCGGGAAGTTAGTGACCCGCTTCAGGAAGCCCTCAATCGAGGCGTAGTCGTTCGACCCGTAGTACCACTCCGCGCCAAGATTGAAGTTGTCCGAAAGATACGGCATCAGGTTCGGATTGTTGCCCGTCGCGGTGAGCGCATTGACGCGCCCGCCGTACGACGTATTCGGAATCAGCTGCCCATTCGGCGGCTGACTCTCGGTGCGCGAGAAGTCGGCCCGCAGCTTCAGATCCCGGGTGACCATCAAGTTCAGGTCCAGCGACGGCAGGAAGTATCCGTAGGAGTTCGTGGTCTCGGTCCACCGCGGCGAGCCGAGCTTGAACGAGTACGCGGTCGGATCTCCCGAGCCGCTCCAGCCCACGCTCAGCAGCGGCGCCTGCAGACCCGCGATCGTCTCCTCGGTCCGGTCGTAGCGAAGACCCAGACCGACCTTCAGCGTCATGTCGCCCACCGGGAAGTTGTGATCGATGGTGACGAACGGATCGTAGTTCATGCGTGCCACGTGCTGCACGGACGACGGGCTCAGCGCCAGCGCCGGGATGCCGCCAGCGTACGCCGGATAGCCATCCTGCACCGCGGTCGCATTGGCACTCGGATTCACGGGCTGCCCGGTCAGATAATTCAGCACCGCGTAGGGATTGTACATCAACAGTGACGACGGCAGATTGCTCGCCCCGCTGAAGCCCGGCATCCACGGCGAGATATTGGCGGTGGAGATCAGGGAAGACGGAATCGCCACGCCATTGCCCGGGGAGGTGCCGTAGCCAGACCACAGTTCCCAGTAGTTATTGGTGAACGTGTCCATTTCCTTGCTGTTCCAGTCATCATCGATGAACTGGGAGCCGAACTTCACCCGGGTCGAGTCCTTGTGCCAGGTGGCCGCAAGCTGCGCCTCGTTGATCTGGTCGGTATTCATTTGATCCTGGATCGGCAGCACGTGCGAGCCGATGATGTACGGATTCAGACCGTTGTAGTTCGCGGAGGCCACCGCCGAGGACCCGGACGCCACTGCGCCAGGACCGTAGGCACTCCAGTACGGCAGCACATTGCTGTTCGAATTGAGCGCCAGACCGCCGGTGTAGTTATTGGCAGGAACGTTGCCGTAGCCGATGTCGGCATCGATGTCACTGTATCCGCCGTTCGGATTGAACTTCGACACCGAGTGATCGGCATCGACCTCGACGGTCCAGTCGGCATTCGCATCCCACAGGACGTTCAGGCCGGTCGTATTGGTCGTGATGTAGTTGACGGCAACGAACGAATTGAAGTCCGTCGGACCGTTGTAATTGAAATTCGTGATCGTGCCGTTGCCGTCGAGCGTCGCACCCGGGAAATTACCGAACCAGGTGCTGCGCTGCCAGCGCGTGGTGTGTTCATCGTCCGATGAGTAGTTGTCGTCGAGCGTGACCATCACGGAGTCGACCGGATGCCATTGCAGCGACACGCGGCCGTCCTTGCGTCGCGAATCGGTGCGCTCGAGGTACATCGCCATGTCCTGCGGATACCAGACCGGAACGTTGCTGTTGCCGGTGGCGCCGGCACCGACGCTCGCGCAGCCAGTGCTGCCGAAGGCCGTGGTGTAATTTGCCGCGAGATCCGAACACGGGAAGGAGGTATTGCCCTTCCACCCGACGATGTCCTGGTGGTGACCCAGGATGTGCGAATCCATGTAGTCGCCGTCGACCAGGATGCCGAACTTGTTGTGATCGAACGTATCGCTCCACAGAGCGCCGAAGCTCGGCCGGAAGCCTCCGTCCATGCTGTGGGTGTTCTCCGAGACCTGCATCTGGCCATGCATGCCCGGATTGTCGAACGGGTTCGGGAACTTGACGTTGATCGTCGCGCCGATCGCGCCGCCGGAGAGCGACATGTCGGGCGTCTTGTACACGTCGACTTCCCCGACGTACACCGCGCTGAAGTCGCTGAAATTGAAGGTCTGGCCATTGCCCGAGGCAATCTGACGGCCCTCGACCAGCACCTTGTTGAACGATCCGCCGAAGCCGTCGACGGTGATGCCCTGGACCTGACCGGTGGCGGTCGGGGCACCAGTCGCACTCGCCTGGCTCAGGCTGCCGCGATTGACCGTGACGCCCGGGATGCGCGAGATCGCTCCGCCGATGGTCGCATCGGGAAACTGGCCGATCTGCTCCGCGGAGATCGCATCCACCACGCCGATCGAGGCCTTCTTGATCTGGAGCGAGCGCATCAGGGAGCCGCGGATACCGGTCACGACGATCGGCTGCAGTTCCGTGGCGGAATTCGCCGCCGCCTGGATGGTCGCGCTGCCTGCGGCGCTTTGCACCGGACCGGTGTTCATGGCAAGCAATCCGGCGCCGTTGCGCGTGAACAGTCCCGTCGAGGCCATCGGCGTGGCCGGCAGCCCGCGGCGCTTGACCTTCGCGGCCGTACCCGGCACCGCCGGCTGGCCCGAACCCGCGCCTGCCGAAGCAGGTGCGGCATGGGCCACGCCCTGCGCTGCGAGGGTCATCGACCCCAGCGCGAGCCCCGACAACCCAATTTTGGCGTAGGCCGAACGGCCCAGCGCACCGAGCCCTGCGTTCTTCTTGAACGCGTGCTTCGATGCGTTACGCAGTGTCTTCCGACTCATTAGAAGCCCCCTCTGTCGCAAACCAGTGTTGTGAATTGGCAACGATATGGACAGCTGCCGCACCGACCCGGCTGGCGACAGCTCTGGAAATCCCGCTCGGCGGTTGGTTTCTGCCCCCTTCGTATTATGGTACCGCTATCTGACGTCGAGCCGAGTATGGTCCTGCTGTCGTCTCGATGTCAACAGGACGCCGCCGTGCGATCCGTTTCGCGCTCGGAGCGGTGTTTTCTCGTCTCTCCCAAGAAACGCACCTGACGGCGCGATGCGTTTCCTACCGGCGACACATCAGGGCTCCGCGTATCTGCCCGGCATGACCTGATTGCGCCACCATACGCTCGCGCGCCGGGGCTCGGCTCAGGCTTGTTGCTCCGCCGCACGGTCTGGGGGAGCGCCCTCCAGAACGTTGGCGGAACACCACAGGCGTCAGGGACGGCGCGAAGCGGCGTATCGTTGACACCGCTGTCATTGGGCATTGATTTTACTCAAAAAATTGATCGGCGGGTGCCGACCCCGGCAGAACCGGCGACGCGCGAGCCGCGATGGTAGCGCTATCCCAGCTCCGGGCCGTTGATGGCTCCGGGCGAGCGTCCACATCTCCATTCAGGCCGAGGTGGGTGATGCCCAGGACCGTCCCGCCGGGACGGCGTGCGCCTGTTCGCATCGCCCTGCCGCCCATCCGCGTCCGCTCCCCCGCGACCCGCCCAGAGCCCCCGGGGCATGGCGAGCCGGACACACCCCGGCTGCGATGCGGCGCGCTTCACTGCGGCTCCGGGGCGGTCGGTCAGATGCGGTGTCACCCGTGAGGAATCGATGCGCGTCCCCGGCCCGCCCTCTCATCAGGCATGGTCGAACCGGCGTCACGTCTGTGACGAGCAGTGATCGGGCGCCAGTGCCGCGCCGTTCGAGAGGCTCGATCAGCTGCCCTCATCGCAAAAGGGACGCACCGCTTCGGGCAACCGCGCGAGCGTGCTCGGCCCCGGACGCCGAATGCGATGCACCAGACATCGTCTGGTCGGATTTTCAGCCCCGGGTGAGTCGCTGCGGCGTACACGCCCTCGCCCTCGCCTCGGGACTGCATCACCCTCGTGCGGCGCGCGACGCGCTGTACGTGCAGAGCATGCGGCGTTTGTGCATCCGGATGAATGAGCCCGATCACTACCGGTATCGCAAGAGCGGCGCGCATCGGATTGTCATGGTCAGGGCGGCGGTGACGTGACCGCTTGCCGCCTCGGCCTTTCGCGTTGCATGCAGCGACGTGCATCTGCACCGTCCACGCCCGGGTGGACATTGTCAGTCGTTGCCAGCCCCTACCGTGCTGTTGCGGCGCCGGACAGACCGGCGCGAGCGCCGATGCGACGATGCCGATCGGGCGGCTCGCAAAAAGGACTCGGCCTGCCGGCCTGCGGTGACAGCGCGCCGCGCACTCCCGATGTCGACAGCCGCACCACCGCCAGCAGGTCGCAGGTCACGCAGTCACGGGTACATCGTGCCACGCGCTACGCATCATGAGAGGAACCAGGGCCGGCAAATCCTGCGCTCCGCGCACCGCGTCGGTTCGTACCGGTTTCCTGGCGCGCGCGGCGCGGCACTGAAGGCCACTGGCGTACCACCGTGACTTGCATGCCGCTGTGGTCACGGCCGCGTCATCGCCCCGGACGCCATTGACGGCGCCAGGCTGATACCGCTACCATGCCATACAGAGATCATGTACAGATGTACGCGCGCGTGACGTTCCAGATTGTTCCCGACACGGTGGTCGTGCCGCGCGCTCGACCAGTGTGCCCCCCCGGCACGCGCTCCGGTTTCCCCTTCCCCGGCCGCCCTCACGCCGACGCGTGAGGAGGCGGTGATCCCGAATTCATTGCACGGAGTTGTCCGATGAGCCTTTTTTCCAAGATTGCGCCGGTTCGTTTCGAGGGTCCGGATACCGATAACGAATTCGCCTTCCGCGTCTATGACAAGGACCGCCAGGTCCTCGGCAAGCGCATGGAGGACTGGCTGCGCGGCGCGGTGTGTTACTGGCACTCGTTCAACTGGCCGGGTCAGGACATCTTCGGTGCCGGCACGCTGCCGCGCCCGTGGCTCGGCGCCACGATCACCCAGGAGATGGCTGACGCGAAACTCGAGGCGGCCTTCGATTTCTTCAGCCGCCTCGGTCTGCCCTACTTCACGTTTCACGACGTCGACGCCATGGCCACGGCGACGACCGCCAAGGAACACGATCGCAACCTCAAGACCATCGTCGCGAACATCGAGGCGAAGATGGCGGCCACCGGCGTGAAACTGCTGTGGGGTACGGCCAACCTGTTCAGCCATCCGCGCTACGCCGGCGGTGCCGCCACCAGCCCGGACCCGGAGGTCTACAGCTGGGCCGCCACTCAGGTGCGCGGCTGCCTGGAGGCGACGCATCGGCTCGGCGGCGAGAACTACGTGCTGTGGGGCGGACGCGAAGGTTACGACTCGCTGCTGAACACCGATCTGAAGCGCGAACTCGATCACTACGGACGCTTCCTCTCGATGGTCGTCGAGCACAAACACCGCATCGGCTTCAAGGGCGCAATCCTGATCGAGCCGAAGCCGTTCGAGCCGACCAAGCACCAGTACGACCGCGACGTCGCGACCGTCTATGCGTTCCTGCAGCGCTACGGCCTCGCCGAGGAAGTGAAGGTCAACATCGAAGTCAATCACGCGACGCTCGCCGGACTGGACTTCGAGCATGAAGTCGCCGCGGCGCTCACGTACGGCATCTTCGGCTCGATCGACATCAACCGCGGCGATGCCCGCAACGGCTGGGACACCGACCAGTTCCCGAACAATGCGCAGGAGCTCGTCCCGGCGTTCGTTCCGCTGCTCGAGAGCGGCGGGTTCACCACCGGCGGCTTCAACTTCGACGCCAAGCTGCGCCGTCAGTCGGTGGATCCGGCCGATCTGTTCCTCGCGCACATCGGCGGCATCGACACGCTGGCACGCGCTCTGCTCGGCGCCGCCGACGTGGTCGCCGCGCGCAAGCTCGCCGATCTGAAGAAGACCCGCTACCAGGGGTGGGACGGGCCGCTCGGTCAGCGCATCGAGAGCGGCTCGCTCGATCTCGCCGCGCTCGCGGACCTGGCGATCGCCTCGGACTTCCAGCCGACGGTGCGCTCGGGCAAACAGGAACTCGCCGAGAGCCTTATCGCGCGGCACTGCAAGTACTAAACTAGGTGGGTGACCAATCAGCCCATTCGCAGCGTGGCCATCGTCGGCGGCGGAACCGCCGGCTGGATGGCCGCGGCGACACTCTCGCAATCCTTTCCGCACCTCAACGGTAGTATCCGGCTCATCGAGTCCGAGGATATCGGCACGGTGGGCGTCGGCGAGGCGACCATCCCGCCGATCATCGAGTACCTCCGTACGCACGGAATCGACGAGAACGAGCTGATCCGCAAGACGCAGGCGACCTTCAAACTCGGCATCGAGTTCAAGGACTGGCGGCGGCCCGGTCACAGCTACATCCACCCGTTCGGGCCCACGGGCGCCCCGCTTCGCGGGGTGCCCTTTTACACCTACTGGCACAAGTGCGCGCACGCCGGCACGGCGGCGCCGCTCGACGTCTACTCGCTGCAGGCGGTGGCGGCGCGGGACGCCCGCTTCGCACGGCCCACGCCCCGGCAGCACTCCCCGCTCGCGACCCTGGTGTACGCGCTGCACCTGGATGCGAAGCGCTTTGCCAGCTACCTGCGCGGCTACGCCGAAGCGCGCGGCGTACGCCGGACCGAGGGCAAGGTGCGCAGCGTTGCGCTGCGCGGCGAGGATGGTTTCATCGAGTCATTGACGCTCGAGAGCGGCGAGCGCATCGGTGCGGATCTGTACATCGACTGCACGGGCTTTCGCGGCCTGCTGATCGAAGAGGCGCTGCACACCGGATACGAGGACTGGACGCACTGGCTGCCGTGCGATCGGGCCATTGCGGTGGCGTGCGAGCGCACCGGCCCGCTCTCCTCGCACACCCTGGCCGGGGCGCGCGAAGTCGGCTGGCAGTGGCGCATTCCCCTGCAGAACCGGGTGGGCAACGGCTACGTCTACAGCAGCCAGTTCATGGACGACGATGCGGCCGAAGCGGCCCTGCTCGGGAGCCTCGAGGGTCGGCCGCTGCGCGAGCCGCTGCGGCTGCGCTTCACGACCGGCCGGCGCCGCAAGAGCTGGAACCGCAACTGCGTGGCCATCGGGCTTTCGGCCGGATTTCTCGAGCCGCTGGAATCCACGGGCATCCATCTCATCCAGCGCGGCCTGTTCGTGCTGCTGAAACTCTTTCCCGACCGGAACTTCCATCCCCGGGACATCGAGGAGTACAACCGCCAGCTCGCCTTCGACTACGAGCGGGCGCGCGACTTCCTCATCGCCCACTATCACTTCACCGAGCGGGATGGCCCGTTCTGGACGCAGTGTCGGGCCGCGGAACTGCCCGACAGCCTGCGCGAGCGCCTCGAGCTGTTTGCCAACTACGGCCGGCTGATGCGCGACGAGAACGAGCTGTTCTCGGTACAGAGCTGGTTCCACATGCTGATCGGCCAGGGCGCCCGGAGCGCCGGCTACGATCCGTTCGCCGACAGCGTCGGCCCGAACCCCCAGGCGGCACTCGATGACGTGCGCGCCGTGATCGCCAGCTGCGCTGCGACACTGCCGACGCACGAAGAATTCATTCGCCAGCATTGCCGCGCCGCCGACTGAGCGCGCGGCGGCGAAGCGCCGCGGCGCGCCCGGCAGGTCAGCGCGTTCCGCTGCGCGAGCCGACCACGTCGAGCGGACGCCCCGGATGCTGGCGGCGCACCAGGGTGCTCTTGCCGAACAGCGACTCGAGCAGGTCGACGGCGAGCTTCGCCGTGCGGTTGTGTTCATCGAGCGCCGGATTGAGTTCCACGACATCGAGCGAGCCGACCCGGCGGGTATCGGCGATCATTTCCATGCACAGCTGCGCTTCGCGGTAGGTCGGGCCGCCCGGCACGGTCGTCCCGACGCCCGGGGCGATGTCCGGATCGAGGAAATCGACATCGAAGCTCACGTGCAGATGGGTGTCGGCATCCACGCCGCTCAGCGCCTGCTCCATGGTGGCGCGCATGCCCATCTCATCGATGTAGCGCATGTCGAACACCTCGACGGCGAGTTCGTGCACGAGGCGCCGCTCGCCCTCATCGACGCTGCGGATGCCGATCTGCCGGATCCACTGCGGATGGATGGCCGGGCTCTGTCCGCCAAGGCCGGTGAGCACCCGCGGGCCCATGCCGCACAGACAGGCGAGCGGCATGCCGTGCAGATTGCCGCTCGGGGAGAGCTCCCCGGTGTTGAAGTCCGCATGCGCATCCAGCCACAGCACGCGCAGCTTGCGGTGAGTATCCCGGCAGTGCCGCGCCACGGCGCTGATCGAGCCCACTGCGAGCGAGTGATCGCCGCCGAGCATGATCGGCAGGTGCCCCTCGCCGAGCGCGCCGTACACCGCCTCGTGCACCAGCTCGTTCCAGGCCGCCACTGCGGGCAGGTTGCGAAAGCCGTCTCGCACCGCCTCGGCACGGTTGCCCGGTCCGGAGAGATTGCCGCGGTCGAGCACGTCGAGCCCGCGTGCCTCGAGTGCCGCGCGCACGCCGGCGACCCGCATCGCCTCGGGGCCCATGGAGGCGCCGAGCTCCGCGGCGCCCACGTCGGTCGGCGCGCCAATCAAGGCGACAGTGCGCCGCGCCGCACTCATGCGCTCACCGCCTCGGCGAGGTCGGCAACCCTCTCGCGTGCGACGCGCGGCGGGGCGATCATGGCGTAGAGATCCTTCGGGTCGGCAAGCTCAGGGATCAGATCGATGGTGGCGTGCGTGCCCCGCCGTTCGCGGTGCAGCTGGTGCACGTAGCGTAGCGCCGCGAAGTCCTCGAGCGCAAAGCCGACCGAGTCGAAGATCGTCACGTCGCGCTCGCCGGTGCGTCCGCCGCGGCTCTCGCTCAACACGACGGCGAGTTCCGTCACCGGAAAGTCCGCCGGCAGCTGCTGGATCTCGCCCTCGATACGCGACTGCGGCTCGAACTCGACCACGACCCGCGCATCGGGGCGCCGCAGGATGTCCGCATGCAGTTCGGTCTTGCCCGGGCAGTCCCCGCCCACGGCGTTCAGGTGCATGCCCGGCGCGATCATGTCGGGGGTGAGGATGGTCGCGTTGCGCTTGTCGGCGGTAATCGTGGTGACGATGTCGGCCCCGGCACACGCCTCGGCCACCGAGCGGCAGCGCACCACGCGCAACCCGGGCAGACGCGTGCGGCTCAAGTTTGCGACCAGCTTGTCGGTGGCCTGCGGATCGACGTCGTAGAGCCGCAGTTCGCGCACGCCCAGCTGGTCATGGAAGGCAATGGCCTGGAACTCCGACTGCGAGCCGTTGCCGATCAGTGCCATGACCTGGCTGTCACGACGGGCAAGCGCGCGCGCCGCCACGACCGAAGTCGCCGCCGTGCGCAGCGCCGTCGTCAGCGTCATTTCCGCGAGGGCCAGCGGATATCCGGTTTCGACGTCAGCGAGCATGCCGAACGCCATCACGGTCAGCAGGCCTTTGGCCGTGTTCTTGGGGTGGCCGTTGACGTACTTGAACGCGTACTGACGGCCGTCGGATGCGGGCATCAGCTCGATGACCCCGACGTCCGAATGGATCGCGTGCCGCGGGGACTTCTCGAACGCGCTCCAGCGCCGGTAATCCGCTTCGATTTCGCGCGCCATCCCGGCGATGAACGCCGCCGTACCGAGGTCTCGCACGAGCTCTTGGACCCGACGAGTGCCAATGAAATCGACCATGGTCTCTCTCCTGTCAGTCGCCGGCACGCCGGGGATGCGCGGGCCGGGAGACCATGATCCACGCCCTCGCAGCCAAAGAATAGCCAGAAAACCACCAAAAATGAGACCTCTATTGATCAAAACGCCACTCTCTTGATACATTTTGGTAGATTCAAAGGCGCATCACGTCGCCGGGAGCCCCCCCATGGACGACCTCGATCACCGTCTCGTCTCGCTGCTGCGCGCCAATGCGCGCACCTCGATTGCCGCGCTCGCCCAGCAACTCGGCGTGGCGCGCGGCACGGTGCAGAACCGCATGAACAAGCTGGAGGCCGACGGCACGATCATCGGCTATACCGTGCGGCTGAAGCCGGATGTGCAGGAGGAACAGATCCGCGCCTTCATGACCATCGCCGCGGAGGGCAACCAGGTCGACGCGGTGGTCAAGACGCTGCGCGGCGACCCGGCCGTGGCCAGTCTCTACAGCACGAACGGGCGCTGGGATCTGGTGGCAGAGCTGCGCGCCGACTCGCTCGCATCCTTCGACCGCGTCCTAGCGCGGGTCAGCCGCACCCCGGGGGTCTCGAGCACCGAGACCAGCCTGCTGCTCTCGACGTTCAAGCTCTGAGCCGCGCCGCACGCCGCCGAGGCGCGCTTCAGCTATTCTTCCCCGCAAGCCCGTGCGCCGCGGCCCGTGCCGCGGCGGCACCCCTACCACCCGCATATTCGTCACGATCCGCGCATGACCCACCCAGCGAAGCTTCGCGTCGCACTCCTGTTCGGCGGTCAATCGGCCGAGCACGAAATCTCCATTCTGTCGGCCCGCAACGTGCTCGCGGCGCTCGATCCGCAGCGCTTCGAGCCGGTGCTGATCGGCATCGACAGGCAGGGCCGGTGGCTGCGCCAGGATGCCGCGCGGCTGCTCGAGAGCGCGCGCGATCCGCGCCTGGTGCGGATCGAGAACGGTCCGCCGGTCAGCAAAGAGATGGTCTTCGGCAGCGAAACCCCCGGCGGCATCGACGTCATCTTTCCGGTCCTGCACGGCACGATGGGCGAAGACGGCACGGTGCAGGGACTGCTCGAGCTGGCCGGCATCCCCTACGTCGGGGCCGGCGTGCTCGGGTCGGCCATCGGCATGGACAAGGATGTCAGCAAGCGGCTGCTGCGCGATGCGGGCATCCCGATCGCCGCCTTCCATACCCTGCGCCGCGAACGATTCGAGGCCGATCCGGCCGCAGCGCTGAGGCAGGTGCAGGACCTCGGCCTGCCGGTGTTCACCAAACCGGCCAATGCCGGCTCCTCGATCGGCGTGCGCAAAGTCAGCGCGCGGGCGGACCTCGAGGCGGCCGTCCGCCACGCATTCCAGTTCGATGACAAGGTGCTCGTCGAGGCCGCCGTCACGGCCCGCGAGATCGAACTCGCCGTGCTCGGCGGTACGCCGCCCGCGGTGTCCGTGGCCGGTGAAATCGTCGTCGCGCATGCCGACGGGTTCTATTCCTACGACGCGAAGTATCTCGATGAGAACGGAGCGCGCCTCGAACTGCCGGCGCCCCTGGCGCCCGAGGTGCTCGCACGCGCCCAGGCAATGGCCGTGCGCACCTTCGAAGTGCTCGAATGCGAGGGCATGGCGCGGGTGGACCTGTTCCTCGAGCCCGACGGGACGCTGCGGGTCAATGAGATCAACACCCTGCCGGGTTTCACCGCCATCTCGATGTACCCGAAACTCTGGGAACTCTCCGGCATCGCGCCGCGCGCCCTGGTCACGCGGCTGATCGATCTGGCGCTGGCACGCAGCCGACGTCGCGCGGCGCTGAAGCGCAGCGCCGGGAGCTACGAATGATGAAGCTGTACTTCAATCCCGCCTCCCCCTTCGCACGCAAGGCACGCATCAGCGCGCTCGAACTCGGTCTCGCCGAGCGCATCGAGCTGGTGGCGCTGACCCTCACCCCGGTCCAGCCGCACCACGGTTTGCGCGCGCACAATCCGCTCGGGAAGATCCCGGCGCTCGTCACCGACGCGGACGAGGCCCTGTACGACTCTCCGGTGATCTGCGAGTACCTCGATGCGCTCGCCGGCGGGGGTCGCCTGTGGCCAGCCGCGGGACCGGCGCGCTGGCGCGCGCTGCGCCGCCAGGCGTTGGCCGACGGCCTTGCGGATGCCGCGATCCTGATGCGCTACGAACTCGTCGTGCGGCCCGAAGCGTTGCGCTGGAGCGAGTGGCTCGAGGGACAGCGCCTGAAGGTCCGCACCGCCCTCGATGCGCTCGAGGCCGAGCCGCTGGACGGACCGTTCGACATCGGCGCGATTTCCATCGTGTGCGCGCTGGAGTATTTCGAGTTTCGCTTCCCCGAGGAACGCTGGCGCGAGGGTCGGCCGCAGCTCGCCGCCTGGCACGAGGGGCTCAGCCACCGCCCCTCCGTCGTCGCGACGCGCCCGGCCTAGGCCGCCGCGCGCGCCGACTCGCCGCCGAGCTCGCGGGTCAGGTCGCCGAGCAGCGTGCCGAGCTCGCCGGCCATCACGGTGAAGTCCAGATCGAACTGTTCGAGCGGATCGATCTCACCGCCGTCCTCGCGCTCCGGGGCCATCTCGAGGAACTGCAGCCGCTTGATGCCGAGCTTCTCGGTGAGCACGAAGGCAATGCGGCCGTTCCAGGTCAATCCCAGCTGGGTCGGCCGCTTGCCGGCGCCCAGATGCGTGCGGATGTCCTGACCATCGAGCGGATGGTGCCGATAGCGGATGGTCGCCTTCTGCGCATCCGCCGACTGCAGCTCCAGGTCCTGCTCCAGCGAGAACGGGCCGGGCGCACCGCGCTGCAGCCACGCGGCCATCGAGCCGCTCACCGAACGCTCCGTATCCCACATCTGCACCGCGAGACTCTCGAGTGTATCGCGCAGCGTTTCGATCAACTCCTCGGCGCGAGTCGCACTGGCGCTGTCGACCACCAGCCAGCCCGCGTCCGCATCGATCCACGCACGGGTCACCGTGCGGCGCGTGAGCGCGCGGGCACGCAATTCGTCGGCCACTTGCAGCTTCAGCGCGCGCATCTGCCGGCGGCCGACCGGAAAGCCCTGGGCCTCGGCCTGCTCGGCGGCGCGCCGCTCGGCCTCCTGGCGGATGACGGACGCCGGCAGCAGTTTCTGATCGATGCCGAGCGCCACCAGGTGCTGCGTGCCGACGGTGTGCAGCAGCCGTCCGGAGGGCGACGGGGCCACCCAGCCGCGGCTGCGCATCTGCAGCGCGCTGCAGGGCTGCAGGGGCGCCCGTCCGAGTGCGGCCTCCAGATCCGCCGCCGTCCAGTTCCATTCCGGCGGCAGCCGGTACACGGTGAGATTCTTGAACCACATGATCGCAATGCCGGCGCAAAAGGCCGCGAGTATAGCGGCCCTCGCCCGATCCCGCCCCCCGGGCGGTGACCCCGCTCGCACGCACTGCGCGCCTTCTGTAGTCTAAAGGCGACGCAGGACCCGAGACCCGGGAGCCGCGGGGCGCTCACAACATGAATGCACGGTCTTGGCTCGTATTCGCGGGCCTCGGCATCGTCTGGGGATTGCCGTATCTGTTCATCAAACTCGCGGTGCGCGAACTCTCCCCGTTCGATGTCGCCTGGGGCCGCATCACGCTCGCGGCGCTGCTGCTCGCGCCGCTCGCCTGGCGGCGCGGCACGCTCGCGGCGCTGCGCACGCACACCGCGGCAGTCAGCGCATTTGCGCTCCTGGAATTCGTGCTGCCCTACTCGCTCATCGCCGCGAGCGAGCGCTGGATCCCCTCGTCGGTCGCCGGCATCCTGATCTCGGGCGTCCCGCTCGCCACCGTGCCGGCCGGACGGCTGTTCGGGCTGCACGAGCCCCTCGGGACGCGGCGCTGGAGCGGTCTGCTGGGAGGTCTGCTCGGGGTCACGGTGCTGCTCGGGTTCGGCAGCATCACCGGCCTGCACGGCTGGATCGGTGTCGCCGGCATGGTGCTCGTCACGCTCTGCTACGCGAGCGGACCGATGGTGGTCCAGCGCCACCTGCATGCAGTCGACTCACTCGGCGCGCTCGCCGCCAGCCTGCTCGTGGCGAGCGGAGTGCTCGCGATTCCGGCGGCACTGACGCTGCCTGCGCGCGTGCCGAGCGCCCTCGCACTCGGTTCGGTCGCCTTCCTCGGCGCCATCTGCACGGCCTTGTCGATGCTCGGGATGTTCTACCTGATCAAGCAGGCCGGTGCGGCCCGTACCGCAGTGGTCACCTACATCAACCCGGTCATCGCCGCGGCACTCGGCGTACTCGTGCTGCACGAGCGGATCGGCTGGTCCGGGCCGCTCGGACTGCTCCTGATCCTGCTCAGCGTGTGGCTCGCGACGCACCGCGGTCCGCCGGCTCGCGCACCGGCAGCCGAACCCGGCTGAACGCGCGCCACCGGCGCCCCAAAAAGAAAGGTTCTTCACCCAATTCCGGGGAACGCGGCCCGGATTTTGAGGAAGAAGTACTCGTCATCCCGGAAGCCGTAGGCCATCCGTTTGATGACCTTGATCTTGTTGTTGATGCCCTCGAGCACGCTGGTGTGCAGCGGATAGCGGCAGTGCGCCAGCAGCCCCGGCAGGTAGCCGCGTAGTTTTCGCGCAAAGGCCTTCAGCGGCTCGACGCCACTGCGCATGGCCCGACGGTACCAGCCGAGCCAGAAGCGCCGCGCATAGCCCTCGTGTCGGTAACTCCACAGCTCC
Organism: Pseudomonadota bacterium; assembly: GCA_021820785.1. The sequence goes on along the minus strand of JAKADE010000002.1, from coordinate 3,363 downwards.
TTCAGATCGTCCTTGAGCACGTAGGTGATCATCAGGGCACGGTTGGCGGCCAGCAGCTCCCGCAGCCGTACCTGATCGGCTTCGCGTGTCACGTTCTCCCGATTGCGCAGCAGCAGCCAGCGACTACCTTTGACCAGGCGCCGTGCATGCCGATCGGCGCGCAGCCGATTGGCCTCATCGACGCGCACGCGGTCGATGACCTCCCGGCCGTACTTGGCTACCACATGGAAGAGGTCATAGACGATCTGCGCCTGCGGGGCCTGGGCGCGCACTTCCTCGGCGAACGCCCCGTTCATGTCCATGACTACCGCCTCGAGCGCCGCGCAGCCCTCGGGGCCGAGCAGCCTAAAGAACGGTCGTATCCCCTCCCGGGAGCGCTCGCGCCCGACCCACAGCACTCGTTTTCGCGCCGGCTCGATGACCACCGTGGCGTAGCGGTGCCCGCGCTGGATCGCGAACTCGTCCATCCCGATCACCGTGACCCCCTTCAGATCCACCGGCCCCAGTCGCCGCTCGAGCGAGCGCTTGTCGATGTTCTTGACCGTCTTCCAGTTCAGCCCGAAGTAATCGGCCACGTGCCGGATCGACATCACCGCGCACAGCCGCGAGACGCTCTCGGCCAGGCGCTTCGTCACCCGCGCGTAGGGATCCAGCCACCCGAGCAGCTCGAGCTTCGGCCCGCAGTGCGGGCAGGCCACCCGCACCCGTGCAATCTCAAGCTCCACGGCGTGCTCGAATATCGGCAGATCCCGCACGGTGCGCCACTCGGTGTCGTGCAATGCCGGCGCTTCGCGCCAGCATCCGCTGCAGTATGCCGGCCGGCTCCGATCCCGCCGCAGCCTCAGCACGCACCAGCTGCTCTCGCCACGGCGCTCCTGGCGCCACTCGCACAGCTCATACCCTTCCCACCCGCCAACGGCGGAAATACACTCTTCTGGGGCCACGGCCGCCCTCCTGCCTTCTTAGTGCCTGGTAACACCAAGTTAGCAGTGGCGGCCGTTCGCCTCACCCCCCGCGTTCAGCTACCCCGGAAACGGGAGAAGAACCAAAAGAAAGCGCCCGGTCCCCCCGCGAGGCGGGACCGGGCGCCGTGCACGGATCAGTCGTCTCAGTGCTTCGCCGGCCAGACCATGTGATGCATGGCGCCCGGCGTCATGCTGCTGTAGAGGTGATGCATGATCCACAGCGAGCCGATCATGATGATCCCGACCATCAGCACCGTATACAGCAGTGCCGTCAGGTTCCAGCGCTGCTCCTGCGAGCCGTTCACGTGCAGGAAGTACACGACGTGCACCACGATCTGTGCCACCGCGAAGGCCGCGATCAGCACGCCCGTGCCGATGTCCGAGTGACCCATCACCAGGGCGAACGGCACTGCAGTGAGCAGGATCGCCAGAACGAAACCGATGATGTACTGCTTCTGCGAGGGACCGTGACCCGAACCGTGCGCGCCATGCGCACCGTGCGGCCCGTGTCCGGCGAGTGCTTCGTTTGCGACGTTCATTAGTGGGCCACTCCGAACAGGTAGACCAGGGAGAACACACCCACCCAGATGATGTCGAGGAAGTGCCAGAACAGGCTCAGGCAGTTCAGCCGCGCCCGGTTCGTCTCAGTGAGTCCCTTGCGCAGCACCGCCACCATCATCACGGCCATGAAGATCAGGCCGCAGGTCACGTGCAGACCGTGCGTGGCGACGAGCGTGAAGAAGCTCGAGAGGAACGCGCTGTGGCTCGGGCCAGCCCCGATCGCCACCATGTGGGCGAACTCGCGCACTTCCATGGTGACGAAGCCCGCGCCGAGCAGGAACGTCACGCCCAGCCAGCCCACCGTGGCGTTGCGGTTGTTCGCGTTCATCGCGAGCGTCGCCAGACCGCAGGTGAAGCTGCTGAACAGCAGGAACATCGTCTCGGTGAGCACGCTCGGCAGATCGAACAGCTGTGCGCCGCTCGGTCCGCCGGCCGTGTGGCCGTGCAGCACCGCATAGGTGGCGAACAGCCCCGAGAAGAGCAGGCAGTCGCTCATCAGGTAGATCCAGAACCCGAGCTGGATCGTCGAGGCGACGTCGTGGTGATGCTCGACCTGGAAGTCGACCGCATCGCCGGACTGCCGCAGGCCGCGCAGCGCATCGGCCGCGTGGTCTGCGAAGCCCGGCTTCAGGGCCGCCGCGCCGTTCTGCATGAGAAGAGTTTCGTTGGACATCGATTACACGCTCCCCGCTTTGACGCGGTTGTACAGCGCCTCGGACTTCCTGACCTCATCAGCGCCGATGTGATAGTCCCGATCGTCATCGAAGGCATGGCGGATCAGCGTGGCGACGGTCGCGGCGAAGCCCGCGATCACGAGCCACCAAATCTGCCAGACCAGCGCGAAACCCGTCACGAACATGCAGCCGGCCATGATGAAGCCGGTCGCCTTGTTGCGCGGCATGTGAATCGGCACGAACGTGGAGCCCTTCAGGTCCACCCCGCGCTTCTTCATGTCCCAGTACGCGTCGCGCTCACGCACGATCGGGATCCGCGCAAAGTTGTAGGCAGGCGCCGGCGAGGGCAGCGACCACTCCAGGGTGCGCCCGTTCCACGGGTCACCCGTGGTGTCGCGCAGCTTCTCGCGCTGCATGAACGTCACCACCAGCTGCAGCACCTGGGTGCCGATGCCGAGTGCGATGATGCCCGCGCCCACGGCCGCGATGATGAACAGCGGATGCCAGGCGGCGACGTTGTAATGATCCATGCGGCGGGTTGCGCCCATCAGGCCGAGCGCATACAGCGGCATGAACGCCACGTAGAAGCCCACGAACCAGAACCAGAACGCCAGCTTCCCGAGCCCCTCGTGCAGCCGGAAACCGGTGATCTTGGGGAACCAGTAGGAAACGCCGGCGAACACGCCGAACACCACGCCGCCGATGATCACGTTGTGGAAATGCGCGATCAGGAACAGGCTGTTGTGCAGCACGAAGTCGGCCGGCGGCTCGGCGAGCAGCACACCGCTCATCCCGCCGATCGTGAAGGTGATCAGGAACCCGAGGGTCCAGAGCATCGGGGTGTCGAAGCGCACCCGGCCGCGGTACATGGTGAAGATCCAGTTGAAGATCTTCACGCCCGTCGGCACCGCGATGATCATGGTCGTGATGCCGTAGAAGGCATTCACGGCGGGTCCTGCGCCCATGGTGAAGAAGTGGTGCAGCCACACCAGCATCGACAGCACGGCGATCGCCATGGTCGCGTACACCATGGAGGCGTAGCCGAACAGCGGCTTGCCGGAGAAGGTCGGCACGATCTCGGAGAACACGCCGAACAGCGGCAGGATGAGGATGTACACCTCCGGGTGACCCCAGATCCAGATGAGGTTGATGTACATCATCGG
>JAKADE010000141.1 GCA_021820785.1 Pseudomonadota bacterium | reverse complement strand
TTCGGCGAGCTTCTCGTGCGCGGCGAACGTGCCGGACTGCTTCAGCAGGCAGTCGACGAGCGTGGTCTTGCCGTGATCGACGTGCGCAATGATGGCGATGTTGCGGATGGGTTGGCTCATGGGGGGCGCGGGGGGACCGCAATGCGGCCAGGTGACAAAGACTTCGAATCATAGCATACCCCGGGGAATCTGCCCGACCACCACACCCGCTCACGGCCGCGCCCGAGCTTAAGCGCTCTCCGGATCCGGCTTGTCATCGGGCGGCGGTGCCCTCACCTTGGGGGTAATGCCGACCTCCGCCCGCCGCCCCACCGCTCCACCGCCGTCCGAGGGGCTCACGCTACGGGCGTTCCTCGGGGTCTTCCGCTACAGCCGTCATGCCGTCGAGCTGGTCTGGTCGACCAACCGGGCACTGACCGTCGGCCTGGCTGCCTTGACGCTGCTCGCCGGTGTGCTCCCGGTCACGGTGGCCTACGCCAGCGGGCGCATCGTCGATGCCGTCGTGGCGGCGATCCGTGCCGGCGGCACCGGCACTCACGCGGTGCTCGGGTGGGTGATCCTCGAGGGGGTGCTGGTGGCGGCGCTCGCGGCCGCGCAGCGCGGTCTGACGCTCACGCGTTCGCTGCTGCGGGTCCAGCTCGGGCAGCGGGTCAATGAGCTGATCCTCGAGAAGGCGGTGACCCTCGAGCTGCATCATTTCGAGGACTCGGAGTTCTACGACCGGCTGACCCAGGCCCGCCGGGAGGCCTCGAGCCGGCCGGTGAGTCTGGTGACCCGCACCTTCGGTCTGGCCCAACACCTCATTGCGCTGGTGAGCTTCGCGGTCATGCTCGCCGGGTTCTCGCCCTGGGCGGTGCTCGCGCTGCTGGCCGCCGGAGTGCCGGCGTTCATTGCCGAGGCGAAGTTCTCCGGCGACGCGTTCCGTCTGTTCCGCTGGCGCTCCCCCGAGACGCGCATGCAGACCTACCTCGAGACCGTGCTCGCCCGCGAGGACTACGCCAAGGAGGTCAAGCTCTACGGGCTCGGCGCGCGGCTGCTCGAGCGCTACCGGGACATCTACCGGCGCCTTTACCGGGCCGATCGCGCGCTGACGCTGCGGCGCGGTGCGTGGGGTTTCGTGCTCGGGCTGCTCGGGACGCTCACGCTCTACGCGGCCTACGCCTGGATCGCCCTCAGCACCGTGCGGCGCACGATCACCCTGGGCCACATGACCATGTATCTCGTGGCGTTCCGTCAGGGGCAGGCGGACGTCTCGGCGATGCTCGCGGCCATCGGCGGGATGTACGAGGACAACCTGTACCTGTCCACCCTGTACGAGTACCTGGAGACGGACGTGCCGCCGCCGCCCGGGACGGCGCAGCGCGGGACGCGGCCCGGCGACGGCATCCGCTTCGAGGACGTGAGTTTCTGCTATCCGGGCGCCGAGAATCCGGCGCTCGAGCACATCACGCTGCACGTACCGGCCGGCAGTACGCTCGCGCTGGTCGGGGAGAACGGTTCAGGCAAGACGACGCTGATCAAGCTGCTGACGCGGCTGTATTCACCGAGCGGCGGACGCATTCTGCTCGACGGGACCGACCTCGCCGAGTGGGACGAGCGGCGGCTGCGCGAGCGTATCGGGGCGATCTTCCAGGACTTCGCCCGCTACCAGATGCCGCTCGGACACAACATCGGCGCCGGCGACGAGCGGGCCTTCGAGGACGAGGCCCGCTGGCAGGCGGCGGCCGAGCTCGGGCGGGCGAGCGATTTCATCGCGACGCTGCCCCAGGGTTACCACACGCAGCTTGGCAAATGGTTCGCCGACGGCCGGGAACTCTCCGGCGGTCAGTGGCAGAAGGTGGCGCTCGCGCGCGCGTTCATGCGCACCAGTGCCGATGTACTGGTGCTCGATGAGCCGACTGCATCGATGGATGCGCAGGCCGAGGCCGAAGTGTTCGATCACGTCCGCGAACTGGGCGGTGAGCGCATGATCATCCTCATCTCGCACCGCTTCTCGACGGTGCGGCGGGCCGACCGGATCGTGGTGCTCGAGCACGGCCGCATCCTCGAGCAGGGCACGCACGAGGCCCTCATGCGTGCCGACGGAGTCTACGCGCGGCTGTTCGACCTGCAGGCGCGCGGCTACCGCTGAGCCTTGCCGGCGGCTGCGGGGCGGTGCGCATCGCGCTGCATGCGCCGGTAGTCGATCGGCTGGATGGTCGAGATCATGCAGCGCCAGCCGTCGGCCGTGACGAAGTCGAAGTGCGCCTGCACGGTGTTGACCGTCGAGGTGATGCCGATGTGTCGGGCAAACATCAGATCGGTGCACGGGTGGAAGACCGTCACCAGATAGGGCTGATCGAGATCGGTCCACACCAGCAGCTTGTCGCGCGCCAGGGGCGACCAGCTCTTGTAGCCGGTGTTCCACGTGAACTCGCGGACCGGTGCGCCGGCATACGCCTCGTAGCGGTGCAGCCGGGCGGTCTGGCGCTGCGCCAGCGGGATGCCCGAGCAGGACGCGAGGGTGAGCGTTGCGGCGAGCAGCGCCGCGCTGAGCAGTCGTTCGATCGAGGGTCGCATGGGCCCGCTCCTTATCCAATGGCCGCGCCCGCCAAGGATAACGTGTGGCGCGGCGCTCAGTTGACGGTCGGTGTCTATTCGGGCGTCAGCACGAGCACGGCGAGCGGCGGCAGGCGCAGGGCGAGTGAATACGGCCGGCCGTGCAGACCCTGCTCGAGCGCTTCGGTGCCCCCGAGGTTGCCGATGCCGCTGCCCCCGTATTCCGGGGCGTCGCTGTTGAGCCGCTCGAGCCATTTGCCGCCGAACGGGACGCCGATACGGTAGTGCTCGCGCGGCACGGGCGTGAAGTTGCAGGCGATCAGCACGACCTCGCGCGGGCCGCCGCCGCGGCGCAGGTACACAATCACGCTGTCATCGGCGTTGTCGCAGTCGATCCACTCGAATCCCTCGGGACTGAAATCGCGCGCATGCAGCGCCGGCAGCGAGCGGTACAGCCGGTTCAGGTCGCGCACCCAGCGCTGCACGCCCTGGTGGGGCGCGTACTGCAGCAGGTGCCACTCGAGGCTCTGCTCGTGCTGCCACTCGCGGGTCTGCGCGAACTCCCCGCCCATGAACAGCAGTTTCTTGCCGGGGTGCGTCCAGAGGTACCCGTAGAGCAGTCGCAGGTTCGCAAAGCGCTGCCATTCATCGCCGGCCATCTTGCCGATCAGGGCGCCCTTGCCGTGCACGACCTCGTCGTGCGAGAGCGGCAGTACGAAGTTCTCGCTGAAGGCGTACCACAGGCTGAAGGTGATCTGGTGATGGTGGAACTTGCGATAGACCGGATCGGCCGCGAAGTACTTCAGCGTGTCGTGCATCCAGCCCATGTTCCACTTCATGCCGAACCCGAGGCCGCCGAGATATGTCGGGCGCGAGACCATCGGCCAGGCGGTCGATTCCTCCGCGATGGTCTGGGTGTCGGGATGATCGCGGTACACGGACTGGTTCAGTTGCTTGAGGAATTCGACCGCCTCGAGGTTCTCGTTGCCGCCATAGCGGTTCGCAATCCACTCGCCGTCCTTGCGCGCGTAGTCGAGGTAGAGCATCGAGGCGACCGCATCGACCCGCAGCGCATCGATGTGGTAGACCTCGAGCCAGAACAGCGCGTTGCTCAGCAGGAAGTTACGGACTTCCGCACGGCCGTAGTTGAAGATCGAGCTCTTCCAGTCCGGGTGATGTCCCTGGCGCGGATCGGCGTGCTCGTAGAGGTGCGTGCCGTCGAAGAATGCGAGCCCGTGCTGGTCGGCGGGGAAGTGCGAGGGAACCCAGTCGAGGATGACGCCGATGCCGCGCTGGTGCAGGTAATCGACGAAGTACATGAAATCCTGCGGCGTGCCGTAGCGCGAGGTCGGCGCGAAGTACCCCGTGACCTGGTAGCCCCACGAGCCGTAGAACGGGTGCTCCATGACCGGCAGCAGTTCGACGTGGGTGAAGCCCAGGTCCGTGACGTGCGCGGCGACCGCCTCGGCGAGCTCCCGGTAAGTGAGCGGCCGGTTGTCCTCCTCGGGCTTGCGCCGGAAGGAGCCGAGGTGAAGCTCGTAGATCGACCACGGCGCCCCGAGCGCCTGGCGCTGCTTGCGCTCCTGCAGCCACTGCCCGTCACCCCAGTCGTAGCCGAGATCGCAGACCACCGAGGCGGTGCGCGGCGGGGTCTCGCAGTGGAACGCGAACGGATCGCTCTTGTCGACCGTGTAGCCCTGATGGTGGGAGACTATGTGATACTTGTAGAGCGCGCCGGCGGGTACGCCCGGCACGAATGCGTCCCAGATGCCCGAGGAGTCCGGCCGTGGCGCGAGCGGATGAGCAAGCGGGTCCCACCCGTTGAAATCGCCGATGACGGCCACCGAGGCGGCATTCGGTGCCCAGACCGCGAAATACGTGCCCGCCGCCCGTCCGGCGTCTGCCGGCAGCAGGTGCGCGCCGAGCTTCTCGTAGGCCCGGCCGTGCGTCCCTTCACGAAACAGGTATATGTCATGTTCAGTGAGCAGCACCGGCGCAGTGTAGCAACTGGACTGCCGTGACGCCTCTTGTGATTGCGCACCGCGGCGCGAGCGGTTATCTGCCGGAGCACACGCTGGCGGCCTACTTCCTGGCATTGCAGCAGGGGGCGGATGCGTTCGAGCCGGATCTGGTCATGACGCGCGACGGGGTGCTCGTGGCGCGGCACGAGAACGAGCTCAGTGGCACCACGGACGTGGCGCAACATGCCCGCTTCGCATCCCGGCGGATCACCAAGCAGATCGACGGCGAGGCGGTCACCGGCTGGTTCAGCGAGGATTTCACTCTCGAGGAGCTGAAGAGTTTGCGCGTGCGCGAGCGCATTCCGGCGCTGCGCCCGCACAACAGCCGCTTCGACGGGCAGTTCGAGATCGCCACGTTCGAGGAGATTTTGCGCCTGCGCGCCGCGGTGCAGCGCGAGCGGGAGTGCGCCGCCGCCGAGCGCGGCCGGCCCGGGCCGCCGCCGATCGTGCTGGTCGTGGAGCTGAAGCATCCGGGCCATTTCGCCGCCGGCGGCCTGGATATGGCCGCGGCCCTCGTGCGCGCGCTCGAGACGCACGGCTGTGCGGCGCCCGGGTCCGGCGTGCTCGTCGAGTCTTTCGAGACCGGCATCCTGCGGACCCTGAAGCGCCTGGTGCAGGTGCCGTTGGTGCAGCTGCTGGAGGCCGCCGGCGCCCCGCAGGACGTGCGCTGCGCCGGCGGGACGCAGACCTTTGCCGAGATGGCGCAGCCGGCCGGTCTGGCCGAGATCGCCACCTACGCCGCGGCCATCGGCCCGGAAAAATCCCTCCTCATCCCGCGCGAGGCCTCCGGGCGGCTGGCGCACCCGACGCGGCTCATTGCCGACAGTCACGCGCACGGCCTGCGGGTGATTCCGTGGACATTCCGCGCCGAGAACGTCTTTCTGCCGGCCGAGGCGCGTACCGGCGGACCCGATCGGGAGTGGGGCGATCTGGCCTGGGAGATCAGCCGCTTTCTCGCCGCGGGCGTCGACGGGTTCTTCACCGACCAACCCGACATCGGCGTGCGCGCCCGTGAGGCGTTCGTCGCTCGGGCGGGGCACACCGAGGCTTGACCTGAAGCGGGCCGTGGCGTCGCGGCCATCCGCGCGGGCCCTTTGCCGTATACTGGCGGCCTGTGGGAGAAGATGGCCCATGACTGAAATCGCTGATACCTTCGATTCCGCCTTCACAAAAGCCGTCGATCTGGGCAACAAGATCGCGGACAAAGACCGGGACGCCGACCTGTGGGACATCGCCGACGGATTGCTCGCCGGTGCGCTGCAGTATTGGCTCTATTCGCGCCAGCCCTGCGGCGATCCGCGCTGCCAGGACTGCATGCCGATCAGCACCGCCGAGGGCCGCATGGCGGAGCTGAAGCGGCTGATCGAGCAGTTGGCGGCCGAAAGCGAATATTTCCATACGCCGACGGATTCGAACGCCGGCCGCGCGTAGGGGCGCATCGCGGGCCCAAGCTCGGTAAAATGGCTGCTTTGCACCCAGCGGGGACGAAGTGAGCCAAGTGAGCACGCACAGCGAAGCGCCGCAGTCCGGCGCGTCCATCGAAACCGACGTCGTGATCATCGGCGCCGGACCCTGCGGACTGTTCCAGGTGTTCGAACTGGGTCTGCTCGGCATCGGCGCGCACGTCGTCGATTCCCTGGCGCATCCGGGCGGGCAGTGCACCGAGCTGTATCCGCAGAAGCCCATCTACGACATCCCCGCGCTCCCGGTGTGCGGCGCGCAGGAGCTGATCGACCGGCTGCTCGAGCAGATCAAGCCGTTCCATCCGCAGTTTCACCTCGGCCAGGAAGTCACGGAGTTCGCGCGGCGTGCGGACGGCCGCTTCGATCTGCGCACCGCTGCCGGCACGCATTTCAACACCGGCGCGGTGGTGATCGCTGCCGGCGTCGGTTCGTTCCAGCCGCGGCGCATCGGTCTGGAGGGTGCCGAGGCGTTCGAGGGCAGTGCCATTCAGTACCGGGTCCGGGACGCCGCGGCGTTCGCGGGCAAGGACATCGTGATCTTCGGCGGCGGCGACTCCGCGCTCGACTGGACGCTCGAGCTGCTGCCGCGGGCCAAGAGTCTCACCCTGGTCCATCGCCGCGCAGAGTTCCGCGCCGCCCCGGTATCGGTGGCCAAGATGCGCGAGGCGGTGGCCGCCGGCCGGATGCGCTGCTATGAGGCCGTGCCGCACGCCCTGGGCAGTGAGGCTGGGCGCCTGACCGGGGTCACCGTGAAGCGCCCCGACGGCGCTCTCGAGACGCTCGCGGCCGAACAGCTGCTGGTGTTCTTTGGCCTGCATCCGAAGCTCGGGCCGATCGCCGAATGGGGCCTGGAGCTGGAGAAGCGCGCCCTGAAGGTCGATACCGAGAAGTTCCAGACGAACGTGCCGGGGGTGTTCGCCGTCGGTGATATCAACACCTACCCCGGCAAGAAGAAGCTGATTCTCTCGGGCTTCCACGAGGCGGCGCTCGCAGCGTTCGCGATCCAGCACCACCTGCATC
>JAKADE010000140.1 GCA_021820785.1 Pseudomonadota bacterium | reverse complement strand
CGCGTGGTGACCCGCTGGGGCGGCGAGCACGCCTCCCCCCGCCTCGCCACCCTGCTCAGCGCCATGGTCTGCTCGCTGCGCGGCTCGGTGTGCGTCTACCAGGGCGAGGAGCTCGGCCTGCCCGAGGCCGGAGTGCCCTACGAGGCGCTGCGCGACCCGTTCGGAATCGCCTTCTGGCCGAACTTCAAGGGCCGGGACGGCTGCCGTACACCGATGCCGTGGATCGATCATGCCGGCGGGGGGTTCAGTCGGGGCGTGCCCTGGCTGCCGGTCCCGGCCGAACACTTGCCGCTCGCCGTCTCGCGCCAGGAGCACGACCCGGATTCGCCGCTGAATGGCTTTCGGCGCTTCCTGCGCTGGCGGCGCGAGCAGCCGGCGCTGCGCTGGGGTGCGATCCGCTTCCTCGAGCTGCCCGAGCCCCTGCTCGGCTTCACCCGCCAGCTGGACGGGCAGACCGTGCTCGGGGTGTTCAACCTGGGCGGGCAGGCGCAGCAGACCGCCCTGCCGCTGGCCGGCCCGGTGACCGTCGTGAACGGGCACGGCCTGCAGAGCGGCAGGGTGGACGGTACGGTGGCGGTGCTTCCGCCTCATGGTGTGCTGTTCGCAACAGTTTCCTGAAGCGCGGCGTGCGGGTGCCGGCACATGAGCGCCCAAATGTTGCGCATGCGCAACATTCAGTATTTGGGGCACCCGCCGGCATGATTTAGACTAGGCTCCCTGAAGTGCCCATTTCGAGGTGAGGGGGGAGCGGCCGATGGGCCGTGCGAACGCACATGCCGAACGGACAAACCGCCGAGGCGGACCATACGCACACCCGGGTTCAGCCGGAGGCCTGCGGGATGCGTGACAAACGCCGCAAGCCCAACTCACTCGACATCGCCCACCTGGCGGGCGTGTCGCAGTCGACGGTCTCGCGCGCGCTGCGCGGGGACCCGATGGTCTCTCCGGCGACCCGCGAGCGCATTCTCGAGGTGGCCCGCGAACTCAACTACCATGTCGACAAGAACGCCTCGAGCCTGCGCCGCAAGCACACCGGGACGCTGGCGCTGCTCTTTTTCGAGGATCCGACCACCGACGACTCGGCGATCAACCCGTTCTTCCATTCGATGCTGGGCTCGATCATCCGCGCGTGTTCGCGCCAGGGTTACGACCTGCTCGTATCGTTTCAGGATCTGCTGCGCGACTGGCTCGCCGACTACGAGGACAGCCACAAGGCCGATGGGATCATCCTGCTCGGCTACGGCGATTACCTCGCCTACCGCGAGCGCCTGGAGGCGCTGATCGGGCACGGCGCGCACCTGGTGCGCTGGGGACAGATCCTGCCCGATCATCCGGGGGTCTCGATCGGCTGCGACAACGTGGCCGGCGGGCGGCTCGCCGCCGAGCACCTGCTGCGCAGCGGGCGGCAGCGCATCGCATTTCTCGGTGAGATCGCCGCCTCGGCGCCGGAGATGGCCGACCGCTATCGCGGCTACCGCGAGTCGCTGCTCGCCGCGGGCGTCACGCCCGATCCGCGCCTGCAGGTCGGGGCCGTGTCGACCGAAGCGTCCGGCCATACCGCGCTGCGCGCGCTCCTGGATCGCGGTCTGCCCTTCGATGCGGTGTTCGCCGCGAGCGACCTCATTGCCATCGGGGCCCTGGGGGCGCTCGCCGCCGCCGGGCGGCGGGTTCCGGAGGATGTGGCGGTGGTCGGTTTCGACGGCATTCCGATGGGCGCGGTGACCCGCCCGGCGCTCACTACCGTGTCGCAGAACACCAAGCGCGCCGGCGAAGTGCTGGTGCAGAGCCTGATCAACCAGATCGAAGGCCGGCCGGCGGAGAACATGATTCTCGCGCCGCAGTTGCTGGTGCGTGAGTCCTGCGGCGGCAGCGCATGACGCACACCTACCTGCTCGAACCGGGCATCTGGAGCGGTCGGGGGACCTTCTGGCGCGAAGACGGCGAGCCGCTGCTCGCCGAGTGTCGCACCGAGGTCACGCACCAGAACCACTGCTGGCTGGTCGCCGGGTCCCTCAAGGTGCTGGGCTCCCCGCCGGTCGAATTCCGCAATGCCTATTCGATCGAGCCGCCGGCGAAGAAAGGCGGCTGCCTGCGCTGGATCTCGGAGAACGCCACCCTGGGCAAAGTCCAGGGCACCTTCTCGGTGCTCGAGCGGTGCATACTCTCGGTGTACAGCTGCACGGCGACCGGCTACCACGGCGCGGAACACTACGGACAGATCGATGCCGGGCACTACCAGGCGTCCGGCGTGCTGCTGCTCGAGACGCGCCGGCTCTCCTCGTGGGAGATCCTGCTTACACGTGAAGCAGCGACAGCAGCCGGGCCGTCGGCAGATAGTGATCCACCAGCAGCGCCGCGAACAGCCACATCAGGTAGCTGATCGAATAGCGGAACAGCCGCATGGGCAGGTGCGGCTGGGGGGCGAACTTCAGGCGCACCGCGTAGGCGAGGAAGCGCACGCCGAGCGCGAGCGCCGCCGCCAGATAGATCAGGCCGCTCATGCCGGTGATGAACGGCAGCAGCGTCACCACCACCAGCAGCACCGAGTACAGCAGGATCTGCAGGCGCGTGTACTCCACGCCGTGCGTGACCGGCAGCATCGGAATCCCGACGCGCGCGTACTCGTCCTTGCGCGCGATGGCGAGCGCCCAGAAATGCGGCGGCGTCCACACGAAGATGATCAGGAACAGCAGCAGCGCGTGCGGATCGACCGTATTGGTCACGGCGGCCCAGCCGAGAATCGGCGGCGCCGCACCGGCTGCCCCGCCGATGACAATGTTCTGCGAGGTTGCGCGCTTCAGCCACCCGGTGTAGATCACCGCATAGCCGATCAGCGACGCAAAGGTCAGGACCGCGGTGAGCGGATTGACCAGGATCGAGAGGATCGTCATGGCGAGCACGCCGAGCGCGGCGGCGAACAGCAGCGCGTTGCGCTCGGTCAGCTGCCCGCGCGGCAGCGGGCGCGAGCGGGTCCGCGACATCTGCTCATCGATGCGCCGGTCGAGCACGTGATTGATCGCCGCGGCGCAGGCCGCCGCGAGCGCGATGCCGATCGTGCCCCACACCAGGGCGCGCAGCGGCGGCCAGCCGGGGCTCGCCAGCAGCGTGCCGACCAGCGCAGTGAAGGTGATCAGCGCGACGATGCGCGGCTTGGTCAGCTCCAGGTAGCGGCGCCAGGCGATCGGCGCGGCACTGGCGAGTTCCGAGAGGCTGTTCACCGCGCGGCACTCGCTTGAAGGCCGGCGCGGCGCAGCGAGCGCAGTTTGTGCACCAGCGCGAGCAACGCGATCAGCAGCACCGCGGCGCCGCCGGTGTGCGCCGTCGTGATCAGCAGCGGGAAACTCTCGAGCACCATGGTGATGCCGATGGCGAGCTGCAGTACGAGTGCGGCGAGCACCGCATACGCATAGGGTCGCGCTGCCGCGAGCGAACGGCGACTGATGATGTAGCCGCAGGCGCCGCCGAGCACCACCGTCACGGCGAGCGCGCCCAGCCGGTGCGTGAAGTGGATCGCCACGCGCGCCGCGTTGGGCAGGATGCCGCCCTGGAAGTTCACCCAGAGGCTGCGCCAGAGCACGAACGCGTCATGGAAATCCATGTGCGGCGGCCACCAGTGGCCCTGGCAGGTCGGGAAATCCGGGCAGGCGTACTGCGCGTAGTTGGCGCTGGTCCAGGCGCCGAGGAAGAACTGCACCGCCAGCACCGCGAGCCCGACGAGCGAGAGTCGATACGCGAGCTTCAGCGCCGCCGCGGCAGGCGCCGGCGGGGGGCGGCTCGAGGCACTCGCGCCGCGCTGCAGCGTCAGCCACATCCACCACAGCAGACCCAGGGTGGTCATGCCGAACAGCAGGTGCAGCGTGACGATCGGCGGTTTGAGCAGCCAGGTCACCGTAAACATCCCGAGCACCGCCTGCACCACGACGGTGGCGAACAGCACCAGCGCGTACACGCTCCCGACGATCCGGCCGCGTGAGGCGATGGCGAGCGCGGTGATGAGCAGAATCAGCACCCCGAGCGTGCCCGCCACGTAGCGGTGGATCATCTCGTGCCACGCGTCATCGACGTCGAGCGGACGTCCCGGATAACGGGCCTGCGCACGCGCGCTGTCGGCCGCGCCGATCGGGGTCAGGTGGCCATAGCACTCCGGCCAGTCCGGGCAGCTGATGCCGGAGTTCGTCAGGCGCGTGTACGCCCCCAGCAGGATCACTGCGAAGCACAGCAGCACGCCGGCCAGCGACAGGCCGCGAATCCAGCGCTCGACGGATGCGGGGATCAAGAAACGGTACCTCCGGAAGGGTCGAGTATGGTAGCGCATCGGCGCCGGGCATGGCGTCGATGCCCGGCTCAGGGGCCGCTACGGCGCAGGCTCAGGACCAGCCAGATCACGCCGGCCGTCACCGCAAAGGCCCACCACTGAATCGCATAGCCCCAGTTCTCCAGTGCCGGCATGCCGGGCAGCGTCCAGGCGCGCACGTAGCCATCGCGGGCGGCCGGATCGAGCAGGAGGATTCGTCTCGCGAGCGGTCGGCCCAGCGCGGCGCTGAGCTCGGCGGTGCGCGGGAAGCTCGTCACCTTCGGCCAGTGCGGCCCGGGCGGCGGCGGCGCCCGCCCGAAGGCGAGCCCGGCGGTCGGCAGCGGCCCGACCCGTCCGATGACCGTGACGGGCCCGCTCGCGGCGAGGTGCGTATCGGGCAGCCGCGAGCGGCTGCCCGTGAAGGCGACCCAGCCCCGATCGACCAGCACCGCCTGGGCCCCGTCGCGCAGCAGCGGAGTCAGCACCTCATAGCCGTCCGCGCCATCGTGAATGCTGTTGTCGAGCAGGAACTGATGGGCCCCGTCGTAGCGGCCTCGCACGCTCACGCGCTGATAGAGGGGCACGGCGCCCAGCGGCGCGCGGCCGAGGGGGATCACGTGCGCCGCGCCCCGCTCGAAGCGTGCGTACTGTGCAGCGCGCTGCTGACCGAGGTGCCACTGCCAGCGGCCGAGCATCCCGAATACCGCTGCGAGCGCGGCCATGAGCAGCGTCAGCGCCATCGAAGGCGCGAACTCGCGGCGGCCGAGCCGCAGCCCCGTGCTCACCGGGATCGCCGCGCGCGCCAAAACCGGTACAATCGAGTCATGCCACCGCTGTTCAGGCTGCTGGTTCTGCTCTCGCTCGGCGCCATCATTGCAAGCCTCGGCTCGGGGCTGTTTCACCTGGCGCGCGGCACGCGCGAGGACTCCGGCAAGATGGTCCGCGCGCTGACCATCCGCATCACCCTGTCGATCGCGCTGTTCGCGCTGCTCATGCTCGCCTGGTACGCAGGCCTCATCACCCCGCACGGCATTGCGCCGCGGTACTGAGCGCCGGGACAGCGCCGGCCGCTCACAGCCAATAGACGAAGACGAACAGGCAGAGCCACACCACGTCGACGAAGTGCCAGTACCAGGCAACCGCCTCGAACGCGAAATGACGCTCCGGGGTGAAGTGACCGCGCAGCACGCGCACCCAGATCACCAGCAGCATGATCGCCCCGATGGTCACGTGCAGGCCGTGAAAGCCGGTCAGCATGAAGAACGTCGAACCGTAGATCCCGGTGGTCAGGCGCAGGTTCATGTGCATGTAGGCGTCGTAGTACTCGTGCGCCTGCAGGCCGACGAACGTGAACCCGAGCAGAAACGTCAGCGCCAGAAACACCGTCAGCATGCGCCGCTTGCCGGCGCGCAGTGCATGGTGGGCGATCGTGATGGTCAGTCCGCTGGTGAGCAGCACGAGCGTATTGATCGCCGCCACGCCGGTCGGACTCATCGCGCTGAACACCCGGCCGCCGACGTGACCCGGCCCGTTGGTCGGCCAGGTCGCCTCGTAGTGCGGCCAGAGCAGGAAGTTGGTCATGGCCTTCGCGCCCTCGCCGCCGAGCCAGGGCACCGAGAAATTGCGCGTGTAGAACAGCGCGCCGAAGAACGCGGCGAAGAACATCACCTCGGAGAAGATGAACCACATCATGCCGAGGCGGAACGAACGGTCCTCGCGGAAGTGGAACACGCCATGCTGGTTCTCCCCGACGACGGTGGAGAACCACCCGGCGAACATGAACGCGAGCAGCGCCACACCCGGCACCAGGATCCACACCGGGGCGACACCATCGAGGTACAGCACCGCGCCCAGCATGAGCGAGAACAGCGCCAGCGCCGCGATGATCGGCCAGGGGCTCCCGTGGGGAACGTAGTACTTACTGCTGTCAGCGTGCGCGTCTGTCATATGTCCACTTTCCTGTCTGCAACCTGCAGGGCGCTCAGCGGTGTGCCCGCATCACCGTCAGGATGATGAAGCCGACGTAGAACGCCAGCGCGATCAGCGAGACCACCCAGGTGGTCAGCCGCACCCGGCGTCGCTGCTCCGCGGTCACTGCGCGTGTGTTCACGCCGTCGCGCTCAGTGTCCGGTGCCATGAGCGAGCATTGCTTCGGAGGGCGGGGTCTGCCAGGAGTGATACGGCGCCGGGCAGGGTAATTCCCACTCCAGTCCGTGCGCGCCATCCCAGGGCGAGTTCGCCTCGATCGGCTTCCCGGAGCGGATGCACTTGATGATGATGTACGGGAACAGCACCTGCGAGGCGCCGAAGATGAACCCGCCGATGGACGACACCATGTTCCAGTCGGTGAACTGCGGCGCATAGTCCGGGATGCGCCGCGGCATGCCGGCGAGCCCGAGGAAGTGCTGCGGGAAGAACAGCACGTTGACGAAGATCACCGACAGCCAGAAGTGCCACTTCGCGAGCCGCATGTCGTACATACGGCCGCTCCACTTCGGCAGCCAGTAGTACACCCCGCCGAAGATGGCGAACACCGCGCCGGGCACCAGCACGTAGTGGAAGTGCGCCACCACGAAGTACGTGCCATGGTACTGGTAGTCGGACGGCACCAGCGCCAGCATCAGACCGGAGAACCCGCCGATGCTGAACAGGAACAGGAACGCCACGGCGAACAGCATCGGCGGCTCGAACGAGAGCGAACCGCGCCACATCGTCGCCACCCAGTTGAACACCTTCACGCCCGTCGGCACG
>JAKADE010000139.1 GCA_021820785.1 Pseudomonadota bacterium | reverse complement strand
TCAGCCTCGGGTTCGACTGGGCGCAGCTCGACATCGGCTATCGCGATCACTGGTGGTCGCCGCTCACCGACAGCTCCATGCTGATCAGCACCGAGGCGCCCACCATGCCCTCGATCACGCTGTCGAACTATCAGCCCCTGACGCGCCTCGGCCTGCAGTACGAGATCTTCGTGGCGCAGATGTCGCAGTCGAGCCGCATCGAGCTGCCGAATGGCACCCTGACCCGAGGCCATCCGAAGATGGGCGGGCTCAGACTGAGCATCGAGCCGGTGAGCGGCTGGGGGCTTTCGTTCCAGCGCGTGCTGGTCTGGGGCGGCGGCGCGGCCGGCGGGGAGTCCTTCAGCAACGTCATGCAGGCCTTCTTCAACCCCAGCAAGGCGCAGACCAGCGGCTTCAACGCCGGCACGCACGTGGTGGGCAAGCAGGAGGCCTCCCTCAGCAGCGAATTCATCTTCCCGGGCCGCGTGCCGTTCGCCGTCTACATCGAGTACGCCGGCAACGACACCGCCGACGGCAAGAATTACCTGCTCGGCAAACCCGACATCTCGGCCGGCATCCAGTTCCCGCACATCGGGCCGTTCGACCTGACCTACGAGATCGATTCGTTCTCGCCGACCTGGTACGTGCACACCGCGAGCCCGGTGCAGACCGGCTACCTCGACGGCATCACTAACTACGGAGCGAGCATCGGCAACTGGTTCGGCGATCAGCGCGTACTCGCCACGCCGACCACGATCGCCGATCAGGTCGGCGGCCAGAGCAACATGCTGCGCATCGGCTGGACACCGCCGTTCGGCGGCTACCTGCAGCTGCGGCTGCGCTCGCTGTCGAACTACGGCGCGACCACGTTCGCCACCTACCCCTACCGCAACGAGTACATGGGCTCGCTGCGCTACACGCGGCCGTGGCACGGTTATGCGGTCGGCGCGGCGCTGCAGATGGGCAGCGACGTGTTCGGTGCGCACTTCGTGCGTCTGGAGGGGACGCTGACCGACGGTTCGGCCCTGTTCAACGGGGACTCCACCGGCGCCGGGGCGTTCGAGGGCGAGCGGCCCAAGGGCGACTGGCTGTTCGTGCAGACCGGCGTGAACTACTACCGCATGCTCGTCAATCCGTTGAGCACGGTGCGCTTCTACACTCGCTGGGCCGGCAGTCCGGATCTCACGATCGGCGCGCTGCGGCGGATCTCCAAACATCAGGATATCGGCGTGGCGCTCGATGCGGACGCGATCAGTGGCCGGCTCATGCTCGGCCTGCGCATGGTCGACTACCGTTACCGCTTCAACTGGCCGATCGCCTTTCACGTCTTCATGGGCGCGGCGCGCTACTCGCTCGCCACACCCGCCTACGGGCTGTATCTCGGCGCGGGCTTCGAGTGGCGCAAGTTCCTGCCGAACTGGGACCTGGGCCTGGACTTCCGCAACGTGATCGATGCGAACCGGCAGCGTGATCTGCCCAGCGATCCGCAGGGCGGCGTCGGACCCTACTCGTTCGTCAGCACCTACAGTTACACGCTGTACGTATCGCGGCGGTTCTGACCGACAGGGCGCAGATCATTCCGGCGCCGCGAGGCGCTGCTCGCGCGGGGCCTCCTCGCCGAGCAGCGCTTCGAAATCCCGTGCGATCTGCGCAAAGGAGAAGTTGGCGCACACCCAGGCGCGTCCCGCGGCGCCCATGCGCTCGCGACGCTCACGGTCGGCGAGCAGTTCGCGGATCGCTGCCGCGAGCGCACCGCTGTCCCCGCCGGGCGTGATGAGCCCGGTCACGCCCGGAACCAGCGTCTCGCGCAGCCCGCCGGCGTCGCTGACGACGACCGGCACTGCGGCCGACTGCGCCTCGACCGACACACGGCCGAAGGTCTCGGCGCCCACCGACGGTACGACGATCAGGTCGCAGGCGGGGTAGAACTGCGCCATGTCGAGCTGCCAATCGAGGAAGCGGTGGCGCGCCGCGTGCGCCGAGCCGGCTGCACGCGCCCGCAGCTCATCGACATCCCGTCCGTCGCCCACCCACAGCACGCGTGCGTGCTCGAACTCCGAGAGCACCGGCTCGAGCGCCTCGAACAGCGCGAAGATGCCCTTCTCCCGCACCATGCGCCCGGCGTAGCCGATGAGCACGTCCGCCGCTCCAATCCCGTATCGCGCGCGGGTCTCGGCACGCCACTCGGCACTCGGATGGAACAGGTCCGTATCGATCGGGTTGTACAGCACCGCGGCGCGCGTCACGTTCATGCCCTGACGGTGATACTCCTCGCGGTGGAAGCGCGAGACCAGGATGAAGCGGTCGGCGCGGTGGGCCAGCATGCGGCGCGTCCGGCTGCTCTTGGGCACCACCGGCCAGTGCCGGAAAAATGCCACCCGGGCACGGGCCATCCGGCGCAGTCCCATGAACACCCAATGGAAGCGCCCGTCGCCCGTGACAAGCCAGTCGGGCCGCTCGCGCCGTGCCAGGGTGATGGTGCGCAGCACCAGGCGCAGGCTGCTCGCTGCCCCCGGCGCCACCGCGACACAGGGCACTCCCGACTGGTGCAGGATCGCCTCGACCGAGCTGCCGCCGCGCACGACGCAGCGCACCGTGTGCCCGCGGCGCGCCAGCGCAATTGCGAGCGCCGCACCGTGCTGCTCGGTGCCGTAGCCGCGAGTCGTTGAATCTGCAAACAGAAATTTCATCGTCACCGCCCCCTCGGCCGTGACGGCCCCGGATCGCGCCGCGCGGAATCGGCCGGACGCGCCACGCGCCCCGTCACGGCCCTCAGGATTCCGCCATGGCCGCCGGCGCGGCCCGGCGCGCCGCCCCGCGCCCCCCGAGCAGCGTACACCAAGCCTCGAAGACTGCCTGCACCGGAATCTCGGCGGCTCGCTCGTACTCGGGCGGGCCCCCGAGACCGATCACCGCCGAGCCGCTCGGACTGCGCGGCAGCCACACCCCCTGGCCGCAGATCCCGTACAGCACGACGGCCGGCAACCCCAGCGCCGCGGCCGCATGCGCCGGACCGGTGTCCACCGAAACCATGCTGTGCGCCGTCTCGAGCAGCGCGAACAGCGGCCGCAGCTCCAGACCCGCCACCTGCAAGTCCGGCAGGCCGATGGCCGCGCGCATCGCCTCGAGCATCGGGATCTCCTCGCGCGCCCCGCGCAGCACGATGATCGCCTCGGGCAGTCGCGCCCGGATATTGGCAACCAACTCGCGCCAGTGCCCGACCGGCCACGCCTTGTCGTCGCGATCCTGCCAGCGGCGGCGCCGGCGCGCACTCATGCTGCGGTGATTGCCGGGCTGCAGCAGCACCAGCGGCCGCCCGAACCAGCCGCGCGCGCGCAGCCAGGCATCGCGCTCGCGCCGCTCGTAATCCAGCACCGCGAGTCGCGGAGCACAGCGACGATAGTCGGCCGGGAGCGGATAGTCGGCGGCCTCGAGTGCCGGCGGCGTGCGCGCCCCGAGCCGCAGCAACGCATCGACCCAGTGACCGCGCTCGCCCGGCTCCTCGTCGATGAACAGACAGCGGTCCGGATCGATGCCGCTCGTGGCGAGCAGCCGCTTGACGCGTGGCAGCTGCCGGTACTGATATTCCGCAACGTAGATCGGCCCCGGCGCGCTCGCGCGCAGCGCGCGGACCAGGTGCGGCCATTGGCGGGTGAAGGGAAACGGCGCATGGCGCGGCAGGCTCCAGCAGTGCGCCACGTCGGGATGGCCAAGAAACACGCTCGAGTTCCACGGCCCGGCGCCGACCACCTGACAGGGTGCCCCGTAGCGCCGGTGCAGCATCGCCAGCAGCGCGGTCTGCATGATCATGTCGCCGACCCGGCCATGGCGGATGACGAAGGGCTGAATGGGATGCGCGCTCATCGATGCGATGCGGCCGGAACAAGATCCGTTATTGTGCGCGCCCCGGCGCGGCAAAGTGTAAGCAATTGCACGAACGGCGCGCCGCGCCGACGGCCTCGACGCGCTCACGGCAGGAGCGCCGCCCGCCAGCACTCGGCCACGGCCGTCAGCTGGAAGCGACGGTCTGCTGCGGTCACGGGGCGCTCCCCGGCGCGCCAGGCGCGAATGCGCTCCAGGTACGCCTCGAACAGTCCGAGCCCGCCGGCCACGCGTGCCGGCCAGGCACGCCAGTGCGGCGGCAGTGGCGCGCACAGATGCTCGTAGGCGCGCTGCGCACCGAGCACCGGCAGGATCTGGCGCTCATCGGCGAGGATTTCGCGCGCCGCACCGCAATCGTGAGTGAGCACCGGCGTGCCGAGTGCGTTGGATTCAGCGAACACCAGGCCGAACGTCTCGGGAATCACGAAGTTGGGAAAGAAGGTGCACAGCGCGGTGCGCACCTCGGCGTGGATGCGCGCCTGCGGCTGTGGACCCAGGTAGCGCACACCCGGCAGCGCCCAGCGGCCCTGCTTGTAACCGGGATTGCCCACCACGAGCTCCAGATCGGGCATTTTGCGCCGCAGGTAGCGGAAGGCATCGAGCGTATATTTCAGGCCTTTGTTGGGCGAGGAGAAAAATACGAGTTTTCGCGCATCGACGGGCGAGCCGTCCGGCTGCAGCGCCGCATCGATGGGGTTATAGATGGTGCGGGCGCGGATCGAATCGGCGGCGTGCATCCAGCGCAATGTCGCCTCGACCGACGCGCGTTGCGTGTCCGAGACGCAGATGATCTGCACCTCGAGTGCGCCCAGCAGATCAGCGCTCGAGGCGAGCCAGCGTGCGCGACGCGAGCCGGGCCGCATCCGGTCGTGCAGCCAGAGAAAGACGCGCGCATTGGGATAGAGCCGCTGGACGTCCGGCAGCGCTCGCGAATCGCGCACGAGGACCACAGATCCGACGGCCGGATCGCGCTGCGGCGGCTCGTAGCGGCCACTTCGACTCGTGCGATTGTGCTGCGCGACGCGCGCCCCGAGGGCATCGGCGACCCGCACGACACTCGCCTCGGTACCACCGATCGCCTCGCGACCGAGCGTATCGCTGTCATAGGCGCGCACGCAGGTCGGGTCGTAAAAGAGGAGCGAACTCATCGCCGCGTCATGCGCCGCAGCGCGGTGCGCGCCGCCACTCGCCGTTCGATCTGCTCATGCGTACTCCGAGATGTGCCGCACGTGCGGCCGAGAGGACATCCACTGCGGACCGGACGCCGCGGCGCGAAGATTAACTTCGTTGCGACCCGCGGCGTCAAGCCGCCCGTCATCGCACCGTTCAATGCCGGGCGCGACGGGCACGTCGCGTCGCCGGAGCACCTGCCCGCGCGGCGTGCCGCGCGGGCAGTGTGTCCGACACACCGGAGAATCCGCCGCGCGTCTTGCGCTGCTCGGCCTTCAGCAGCCCGAGACGCTCCAGGCGCGCCTCGATGGCCCGCAGCGTACGGCGGTGCTTTGCGGCGAGTGCCGCCGGCGTCTCGCCGTCCTTGTATGCAGCGAGCAGTTCGGCCTGTTCCGCCTCGCTCCAGGACCGCCCGACGTTGTCCGGCAGCTGCGCGCGCCGCTGCGCGCGGGCGCAGGCCTGCTGCAGCGCATCGTGCGCACTGAGCAGCGCGCGCAGGACCTCGGCGCGGTGCAGCACCGATCCGTCCGGCAGCGGCTCGCCGCTCTGCGGATCAAGCCCGTGAATCAGGGCGTTCAAGACCTCGACGGCGCGCGACGGCTGCATGGGTCTGCTCCTGCGGATCGGACCGGGACCGATTGTCGCGAAGGTCGGCGCACCTCGCGAGCGCATCAGCCGGCGCGTTGCGGCAGATTTGCCTCACGGGGCGCACGGCCCGTACAGTGCGGCGCCGGTCACCGAGGATTTTTGCCCGATGCGCACATTCGCCTGGTTCTTGCTGCTGATCGCCTTCAGTCTGGCCTGCATGGCCGCGTTCACCTATCCGGCGTGGCTGCTGCTGCATCCGCATTTCAGCTTTCCATTTCACCGCATCGGCGAGCGCATCGGCATGCTCGGCTTTCTGCTCGGCTTCGTGCTCATCGCGCGCCGGCTGCGCCTCGCCGACCGCGCGAGTCTCGGCTTCGGTGCACCGCGGCCGGTCTATGTGCGCGAACTGGGAGTGGGACTGGTGATTGGCGCACTCACCATGTGCGCGGTGGTCGGCAGCATGGCGGCGCTCGGACTGCTCGACTGGCAGCAGGCCTCGCGCTACGGCGCCGGGGCACTCGCCGGCCTCATCGCCAAGCGGCTGTTGAGCGGACTGGCGGTCGGGCTGATCGAGGAGACGGCTCTGCGCGGGGCGATGTACACGGGTATCGCGCGCGAATCCGGCGCGCTCACGGCCATCGTGCTCACCTCGATCATCTTCGCCGCGACGCACTTCCTCGGGGTCTTCCACATACCCCCGGCCGCAGTGAATCCGTGGAGTGGCGTGGCGCTGCTCGGCGGGACGCTGCGCGCGTTCGATCATCCGCTCGGCATCGCCGATGCGTTCCTCTGCCTGACGGCCGTCGGCGTGGTGCTGGCGATGGTGCGCTCGATCACCGGCAACACCGCAGCGAGCTGGGGTCTGCATGCCGGCTGGGTGTGGGTGATGCTGGTGGTGCACGGGCTTGCGCAGCCGAACCGTGCCGCGCCCCTGCAGTTCCTGCTCAGCCGTCACGACGGCTTCACCGGCTGGCTGGTGTTGCTCTGGACGGTGCCACTCGCCTGGGGCCTGGGGCGCTTCTACCGCGCGCGCACGCGCCGCGCGATGCACGCGGTGCGCCTCGCTTAAGGCGCGGGGGCGCGTCCTGCGAGTGCGGCGAGCAGCTTCTCATGCAGTCCGCCGAACCCGCCGTTGCTCATGATGAGCACGTGGTCGCCGGGGTGGACCGAGGCGGCCAGATCGCGCGCCAGCCCGTTCACCTCGCTGCGGCCGTGCGAACGGCCGTGCAGCGCGCTCAACACCGGCGTGGCATCCCAGCCGAGATCCGCTGGAATGTAGAGCCACACCTCGTCGGCGCCGGCGAGTGACGCGGCGAGCTGATCACGGTGCACGCCCATGCGCATCGTGTTCGAGCGTGGCTCGAGCACCGCAATGATCCGCGCCGTCCCGACCCTGCGCCGCAGCCCGTCGACGGTGGTCGCGATGGCCGTGGGATGATGCGCAAAG